>NZ_NUEU01000101.1:0-28256 GCF_002556365.1 Bacillus sp. AFS002410 | reverse complement strand
TTTGGCTTATCGTTTTGTGGTTAATTTTTAGATAAAAAAGAGAAGCTTTTTGAAAAAGGCTTCTCTAAAGAAATAGGTGATATTGGTAAAGAAAGGAGTTTTATAGTACATGCTATGCAACGTTACAAAAAATGTGAAACGTTTTTGACACATAAAGCGACAGATTGAGGCGATGTTATGCAGTTTATTTTTGAAGCAGAACAGATACGAAAATTTAAGTATTGTCCATTTTGTAAAGGTGACATTTTAGATGTATATGATGGTGATTTTTCTGGTCATATCACTTGTGCTGATTGTGATGAAGATTTAGATTTTCTTATCCTAGAGGAAATGTTAAAACGTTATCCAAAATGGATTGAGAAACAAAATAGTTAATGCACTCTACGAATCGATAGTGCCATATAAGGAGGATCAAAATGAACAAAAGATTAAAAAAGAAAATCAATGATAGAGAAAAAAAGAAAAAAGCAGTGTATTTTTTACAAAATACAATTGGTCATTACAAGTTATATATAAGTAAGAAATATTGGAATAAAGGTGATAAAGATAAAGGGTGCATTTTAAAAGAGAATGGGGATTACCTTTCAGCTAGTTATATTAATGAGCTAGGTTTTCAATATATCGCAGTTGTTTCTAATTGCCACAATGGAAACTTAGTAATTATGAAAAGTTGGAACAACAAGAATCATTTAGTGAAATTTAGTTAAATCATGCAGTATTTAGTCGTTTTTCATAAAACAAATAGAAAACTAATCGCTACATTTAAGCTTAATACAATCATTACTGAAATGGAGGTATTATCTATGCCAGACGTTGGTTATCTACTTACTTGCAAAAAGGACATCTTATATACGGCACCAAATGGAGAAGTATTTGTGAAAGAAGATTAATAAGTGAACTCCTAAAAAGGAGGTAATAAATTTGGAACAATTAGCATTTTTTGAAGCAATTGATGAGAAAAAAGTTAGAAAAGCAGTCGTAAAGCAACTAAAGCAATATAAAGCCTTAAGAGTTGCAGTTCAAAATAAAGATGAGCAGACTTCTGAAGGAAAGATTAATCTATTCCCAATGATCGTAGACAAAGAAATTGAGAAGAGATTAAAAGTAAAACAAGTGGAACGTGCACTTGAATATGCTTTAGATGAAATCGAACGAGAGATTATTAAATATAAGTATTTGGCTCCAAATCGAATTAAAGATATCAATCTATACATGGATTTAGGGTTAACTAAAGACCAATACTACGAACATAAAAGACAAGCAATCTTTTCACTTGCTACAGCACTCAACATTGTTTGAGTGCTTTTTTCTTCGACAAAAAACCGACAAAACACTGGATAAAATTAGGGACAAAAACAGGGATAAAACAAGGGAAGTTTGAAAAACGAATAAGCCTTAAACTTTTCTTATCAGCTAATTTAGTTGATGGGAGAAGCATAAACTCCTATATCAATTATGTAACTCGATCATGCTGTGGGTTGAAATATACCTTAGACGCTAGTCGTCAAGAGCGTGGTGTGAGGATGGGTTAAATGCCCGTTTTTTATTCTTTGTAAACTAGATCCATCTTTGATGATTCCCCAATCCTCCATTATTTTGGATGGGTCTAGTTTAGAGGGAATAAACCTTCTTTTGTCGAATAATAGGACTAAAGGAGGTGATAACCATGTTTTTTGACGTATATTTTAAAAGTGTAAATGGGCAAGAGATAAGAGTCGATAAAGTTGAGAGGGAAACTATGGATGAACTTTCAACTGAGATAACACACAGTAATATAAACTGGTTCGGAAGCGAATCACAAAAAGTAAACTTAAATAACGTTATCGAATTTAGACTTATTGAAGTTGACAAAGATGGATTTGCAATTGATAGACCAGACTTTCAAATACTTTAATTTGTTTTAGGTTACATAATAATAAAGGGTTTTAAGACTTAGCTTATTGCTAAGTCTTTTTATTTTATCTTAGGAGTTGTTATTGTGTTGGAGTATAAAACAAAACAACAGAAGCGTAAGTTCTATGACGGTGTTGCATGGAAACAACTAAGAGTAGAAGTAAAGAAGCGTGACAATCATGAATGTCAGGAATGTAAGAGACAAGGGAAAGTATCCATTGATACGAATGAATACAGTGAGCGTGCTAGACGTAAGAAGATACAGCTGGTAGTCCATCACATTAAAGAGCTTGAACATCATCCTGAGTTAGCATTGGATATGCATAACCTAGAGACTATCTGTGTTGATTGTCATAACAAAGAACATGGTCGAGACTTTAGTAAAAGAGTTAACAAGTGGGCTCATGATGAGAGGTGGTAATAGTATGTGGAAAGAAATGATTGCAGGGCAACTGAACAGATTACTATTACATTACATTCTATGTTATAAAACACCTTCAGAACGAAACGAATTAAATAAAACATATTATAGGGAATTTATAAGGAATTTGTAGACTACCCCCCGGGTCAAAAAGTTTGTCTTTTTCGTGGGCCCGGGGCACCGGTAAGGGGGAGTCTTTCGTCTAAAAAAATATAAAAAACTGCCGTTATAATAGGGGGTTAAAAAAGAGAGGGGGGTGTTTTTGTGGGTGGAGCAGTAAAAGTATCAGATTTGGAAAAACAATTAATGTTAAGAATAGATGAAAATGATTTAATGGAAGTCGATAAAGTTAAGCGGTATATCGCGATTATTAGGCAAATCAGAAAGCTTCAAACTGCTATTAATAAAGATGGCGTGATCATGACGACCATTAATGCAAATCAGGAATTTGCTAAATCAAATCCAGCAATAAATGAATTAAATAAGCTCACAAAAACATTAATTTCTCTGGAAAATTCAATCAAATTTGGTTCAATTGATTTGCCGAAAGTAAAAGATGATAAGGATAATGACGAACCAGAAGTCAGTGATTTATATTGATTCGCCAAAAATATGTAGATGCATATATGAATTCATGGCGTAAAGGTACTGTCGTTTTTAATCAGGAACGTATTGAACTAATGAAACAACTAGAAACAGAGGTTCTAATTCGTGACGATATATATTTTGATGAAGAACAAATTGAGAAATGTATAAGTTTTATTGAAAAGTGGTATTTCAAGTTGGAGCCTTTTCAAAAATTTATCATTGCGTTCATATTCCTTAAATATAAAGTTCGTGACAAGTTATTTTACAAAGATATCGTTATTGTTATAGCTCGTGGTAATGGAAAGAACGGTTTAATTTCTGGACTTGCAGATTATTTCATTAGTCCTGGTCATGGTATAGAAGGATACAACGTTGATGTTGTAGCGAATAGTGAAGACCAAGCCGAAACGTCAGTAAAAGAAGTTTATAACATGAAAGAGAAAAACAAGAATTTCATGAAAAAATTCTTCTCGTGGACTAAGACGAAAATTACAGGTAAGTTATCACTTGCTGAATTTAAATTTCGAACATCCAATGCTGACACAAAAGACGGTGGTCGCCCTGGTTGTTTAATTTTTGATGAGTGGCACATTTATGAGGATACAAAATTAATTAATACCCTTAGTTCAGGTTTAGGGAAAGTAAAACATAGAAGAAGGATTTATATTTCCACCAACGGTCATGTACGTGGTGGTTTTTTTGATAAATTTATTGAACAATGTTTGGACGTTTTAAAAGGTGGTAGTAAACGTAAAAACCGTTTTGTATTTATATGCAAAATGGATAACAAGGAAGAAGTTGATAAGCCAGAACTTTGGGAAAAGGCTAATCCTATGTTTAGCCAACCAAGAAGTCCTTATGCCGAAGAATTGTTTGATACGATTATGGATGAGTATCTTGATTTAGAAGATGATCCATCGGGACGACCTGAGTTCATGGCAAAAAGAATGAATCTTCCTCAAGAGGACAATACAGTTAGAGTTGCTTCGTGGGAAGATATTCAAGCTACCAAACGCCCAATCCCATATAACGTTTTAAAAGGTAAGGTCTGTATTGGCGCAATTGATTTTTCTTTCGTTAAAGATTTCACTGCATGTGGAGTCCTCTTTAAACATGGTGATGATTATATTTGGGATAGCCACCAATTTGCAAGACGAGATTTTATTAAAGAAGCTAAGTTAAAACCTCCGATTGAGGAATGGGAAAAACAAGGTCACTTAACTCTGCTTGATGGACCAGTGATAAATATCGAACATATGGTTAATTATTTCTGTGAAATGAGAGAGAAATACGGATTAAACACTATTATTGGTGATACATTCCGTCTAGATATTGTAAAACAGGCATTGGAAGAGGCGGGATTTCATGTGTTATACATTCAGAATCCGCATGCAATATATGCGAAACTTGCTCCAAGAATTGAAATGCTCTTTGCTCAAAAACGAATTGTTTTTGGTGACAATCCATTAATGAGATGGAATACAAACAACATTGTTGTAAAGGTCAAGAATGATGGAAATAAAGATTTCTTGAAAAAAGATGAAGTTCGAAGAAAAACAGACGGATTTACAGCGTTTGTTTATGCATTATGGCAAGCCGATAGCATACTTGAAGACGAAATAAACATTGATGACTCTTTAGATATGTTAGATGCATTGAACTTTTAGGGAGGGGGTGAAAATGTAAATGGGATTTTTGGATTCAATATTAAGGCGAAATAGCGAACTTGAAAGTTTGTTTGATTTAGATTTAAGCTATGACACTACACAACGTGGCTATCTAAAGAGATTAGCTTTAGAAACTTGTGTGAATTTTATTGGAAGGACAATTGCACAATCTGATTTTCGCTATATGAGTAATGGTAAACGACAATTGAATGACTGGCACTATCTTTTAAATGTCAGACCTAATACTGATCAATCAGCTGCAGACTTTTGGCAAAGGTTTATATTTGAATTAATAAATGAAAATGAAGTATTAGTTATCTTAACTGATAACAACGATCTATTAATTGCCGACAGTTTTACGCGTACCGAATATGCAGTTTATCCGGATGTTTTTAAAGATGTAACAGTTAAAGATTACACCTTTCAAAGAACCTTTCAAATGAACGAAGTTATTTATCTTACTTATAACAACGAAAAGCTCACTCAGTTCATGGAAGGAATGTTTAAAGATTATGCTGATTTGTTTAGCAGAATGATTGAGATTAATCTCCGGAATAATCAAATTCGAGGAACGGTTAGTATTGAAACGAATCAATCATTTGGTGAAGATAATCAAAATAAGTTACAAAAATTTATTGATAAAATATTTAATTCATTTCGCCAGAATACTATTGCCCTTGTACCTATGTTGAAAGGTTTTCAATATAATGAGGTTGCAAAAGGTGATGGGAATGGTCAATCAATTGAAGAACTTACAAAACTTAAACGTTCACTGATAGACGATGTGGCCAACATACTAGGTATTCCTAAAGCTTTAATTCATGGTGAACTAGCTGATTATGAAACTAGTATAAAAGCATTTGTGAAATTTTGCATTGGACCACTTGTTAAAAAAATCGGTGACGAATTAAATACTAAACTAATTGAAAAAAATGATTACTTGTATGGTACCAGGATTGAAGTAAGAGGTGTAACTGAAAAGGATTTAATCGAAAATGCCGAAGCGGTAGATAAGCTTGTCGCTTCAGGCACATTCACACGAAATGAGGTGAGGGAATTGTTTGGAGCAGAACGATCAGACAATCCAGAGTTGGACAAGTTTGTGATTACGAAAAACTATCAATCCGCAAGTGACGTTGAAGGAGGTGAGACAAAATAATGAGACGACGATTTAATTTTAAAAACCAGCAATACAACAAGCAACTAGAAAGCATTCCTCATAATTTCGCTGTAACACATGATAATGAAAAAGGGGAATCCGTCCTTACGATCTATGGTGACATTGGTGAATCATGGTGGTGGGAATCTACATCGGCGGTAGATGTTGATAATGCTTTAAAGGCAGCGGGCTCAAATGATATCGTAGTCAATCTAAATTCGCCTGGTGGTGATGCATTTGACGGAATTGCAATTTATAATCGTCTAAAAAATCATCCTGGAAAAGTAACAATTTATATTGATGGATGGGCATGTTCAGCAGCATCTGTTATTGCAATGGCAGGTGATGAAGTAATTATGGGTGCAGGTGCTATGTTGATGATTCACGAAGCATCTAATATTGTTTGGGGAAGTAAAAATGATTTTCGTAAACAAGCCGATTTACTCGAAAAATTAGAAGATGGCCTCATCGATATTTATATGCAAAAAGCAAATGTTAGCAGAGAAGACGTTCGTCAAAAGGTTGATGATGAAACATGGTTTAGTGCTAATGATGCAATGGAAATCGGGTTTGCTACTTCTACTGCAGCAAATTCTTCTACACCTATTAATTCAAACAAATTCAAAATTAATGATGAACAATTGCAACAAATTATCAACACTGTAACTAATAATTTAAAACAAAATAATGAACCATCAAACGAACCTATTGTTTCTGTGGTAGCAGCACAGCCGAGAAACAGAAGGTTTTTTTGATACTCAAATATAGGAGGATGACAAATGGTAATTAAATTAAATAATCACACAGAGACTTATGAAAAAGCACGTAATAATTATGCTACTGTAATCAAAAATGAGGAATCAACACCAGAGCAAATTGAATCTGCTTGGAATGAAATGCAAGAAGCACTAGTAGCTTCATTAACAAGTCAAATTTCTGCACAGGTTTCAAACGAAAGTGCAGATCGTAGTGTGTTAGTTGCGCGTGGTGCTAATGTTTTAACATCAACAGAAATGAAATTCTTTAATACAGTTGTGCAATCAGACGGATTCACTTCTGATGTAATCCTTCCAGAAACTACTGTTGACCGTATTTTCGAAGATTTAACAACTGACCACCCTTTATTAGCAGAAATTAACCTACAAAATGCAGGATTACTAACTCGTATTATTAAGTCAGATACGGAAGGCGCAGCTGTATGGGGTAAGGTATTTGGAGATATCAAGGGTCAATTGGATGCGAGCTTCAGTGAAGAAAATATCACTCAATCTAAATTAACTGCATTTGTTGTCTTACCTAAGGATTTAGAGAAATTTGGTCCAGCATGGGTTGAAGCTTATGTTCGCGCACAAATTGTAGAAACTTTCGCTGTTGCTTTAGAAAATGCGTTTATTAATGGTTTAGGACCTGTTAAGGACCAACCAATTGGTTTAGTTCGTGACTTAACAAAAGCAGTTGATCCAACAAACGGTCATGCTAAAAAAGATATTACTGATACGTTAACGTTTGCTAATTCTGCTACTACTGTAAAAGAGTTATCAGGTGTCATGAAAAATCTTTCTACAAAATCAAATGGAAAAGCAGTAAACGTATCTGGAAAAGTAGTTCTAGTAGTGAATCCTGTAGATGCATGGGACGTAAAAGCGCTTTATACATTCTTAAATGCAAATGGTGTTTATGTAACTGCGTTACCATTCAATCTTCGTATTGTTGAATCAATTTTCCAAACAGAGAAAGAGCTTTTAGCATTTGTTAATAATCGCTATGATGCATATACTGGTGGATCCGTACAAATTAACAAGTTTGATCAAACTTTGGCTTTAGAGGACTGCAATCTTTACACAGCTAAACAATTTGCTTTCGGTAAGGCGGATGATAACAAAGCAGCAGCTATTTATACTTTAAATGTAACTGAAACAGTACCTGCTGGATAAGGGCAATCTAATGGCTAAATTTAAAGTTCTAAAAACTTTTCGTGATGTTCATACAAACGAAATTTATAAAGTAGGTTCTGATATTGAAATGACGGTCAAAAGAGCTAATGAGGTTGAAAAAAACCTTGATAGCTCTTTTTTAGTTCGAATTCAAGAAATCTTAAAAAGCAAGGAGTGATAATAATGGAAATCACTCATGAAATCTTAGGGGAATTTAAAGACAGGATGCGTTTAGGTGACGATGAAGATACTAACTTATTGCGTATCCTTTCTGCGTCCCATAAGTCATTAATAAGATTATGTGGCTATTACAATATTGAATCTGATGAAGAATTTAAAGAACTTGTATTTGAACGTTCTAGATATGTATACAACGATGCGCTAGAATACTTTAATACAAATTTCTTAAGTCAGATAAACAGTCTAGCTTTAGACAAAGCGCTTGAATTAATAGAGTTAGAGGAGTGATACCTATTCAGCCATTTAAATATAATCCCAACTTTAACTCAGGTTCATTTAGACATAAAATTACCTTTCAAAAGGAAGCAGAATCAGGAATAGTGGATGAGTTGGACCAGAAAGAAGATATTTGGGAAAACGTTAAATCGGTTTGGTCAATGATTAAGACGATTAAAGGTTCTGAATATCTTTCTACTGGCACAACACAAGCAACTATTATTTCACGTTTTATTATTCGTTATACAGATGGTATTACCTCAGATATGAGGATTATGTATAACAATCGTCTTTTCGACATTATAGAACCTCCTATTAATGATGATGAGGCTTATGAAACGCTCACAATTTTAGCTAAGGAGCGTGTGTAAGATGGCTAGAATTACTATTTCAAATTTAACAGCAGAAATTACAAAAGAATTAGAACGATATTCAAATTTAGTAGAAGAAGAATTGGAAACTGCTAAGGATGAAGTCTCTAAAGAACTGGTTAAAGAATTAAAGGAAACTAGTCCAAAAAGAAAGAAAAATGGTGGTACTTACGCCAAAAGTTGGACACGAAAAAAGATAGGGAATCGATATGTAGTACATGTCAAAGCTCCGTATTATCGTCTTACTCATTTGCTGGAGAAAGGACACGCAAAAGTTAATGGTGGTCGTGTTCCTGCCAAAGTTCATATTCGTCCAGCTGAGGAAAAAGCAGTTAAAAAATTCACAGATCGTGTAGAAGAGGCGATTAAGTCATGAACTTAGTTGAATTAAAGAATATATTAAAAGCCACTGGGTTTCCGGTGGCTTATTATCATTTTGATACACCTCCAAAACCACCTTATATTTGTTATTTAGTTGATAGTTCTTCTAATTTTCATGCTGATAACGAAGTTTTTCACAAGATATCAAATGTAAATATTGAACTTTATACAAAGAAAAAAGATTTAGATTCTGAGAGAATTATAGAATCATTACTTGATGAAAATGATATCCCTTATGATTCTAGTGAAGTTTATATAGATTCCGAGAAATTATTTCAAAAATTTTACGAAGTGAGGTTGATTTAAATGGCTGAAAACAAAGTTGTATTTGGTCTTAAAAATGCGTATTACTCAATTGTTACAGAAACTGGAGGAACTGAAACTTATGATACACCAGCACGTTTACCTGGAGCTACAGCTTTAACGTTAGAACCTAAAGGTGAACAAACTTATTTTTTCGCAGATGATACGTTATATTACACAGCAAGTACGAACCAAGGTTATGATACAAAACTAACAGTATCTAATATTCCAGATGCTTTCAGAGAAGATGTTTTAGGTGAAGTTTTAGACGAAACCGACAAAACTCTTACAGAATTAAGCAATGCAAAACCAAAGAAAATTGCTTTCATGTTCGAATTCGATGGTGATGTTAAAGCGAACCGTCATGTCCTGTACAATTGCACAGTCACACGCCCAGGATTATCAAGTAATACAAAAACAACATCATCAGAACCTGGAACAACAGAATTATCTCTAGTTGCAGCTCCCCGTTTAAGTGATGGAAAAGTTAAAACATCAACTACGGCCGATACTCCTGCTGTTGTATATGATGCTTGGTATTCTGCAGTATACGAAAAATAAGGAGTGATAATCTATGGAAAAGACTATTCTAATCGATGGTAAGCAGATACGATTTAAAAGTACTGGAGCAACTCCTTTAAAATACAAGGCTCAATTCCAAAAAGACTTTTTTGTTGAAATTTTAAAATTGAATTCTTTGAAAAAACTTAATGCAGGACAGGATATTAAAGCTGAAGACATCGATCATGTAGATTTCGATGTCCTCTATAACATTATTTGGGTTATGGCTAAAACAGCAGACCAAACTATTCCCGAACCAATTGAGTGGTTAGACCAGTTTGATGAGTTCCCACTATTTGATATTGTTCCAAAGGTTCAAGAACTTCTAGGTTTCACTTTACAAACAAAAAAAAAGTGGGTTCCTCCGGCGAAGAACAAGAAATTTCAACAGAAACGTTCTTAGTACTATGTAATCGAGTCGGGTTAACGCAATCAGATTTAGAGAGTATGACAATTGGTATGTGTATTGATTTCATTGACGAATATGTTGAAATGAATAAGCCAGAAAATGAAAAAGTTCGTAAAGCCTCTCAGAGTGATTATGATAACTTTTAAAGTGAGGTGAGAAAATGGGTTCTCAACGTATAAAGGGAATAACAATTGAAATCGGTGGGGATACCGTAGGGTTGGAAAAAGCCCTAAGTGATGTTAATAAAAAAAGCATCGGTTTACAAAAAGAGTTAAAAGACGTAGAGAGATTATTAAAGTTTGATCCAGGTAATGTTGAAGCACTTGCTCAAAAACAAAGAATTCTAACTCAACAGATTGAATTGACATCAAATAAATTAAATCAATTAAAACAAGCGGAAGCTGAAGTACAGAAGCAGTTTGAAAAAGGTAAAATCTCGGAAGAACAATATAGATCGTTTAGGCGTGAGATTCATTTTACTGAAGCCTCATTAGGGAAATTAAGAACTTCTTTATCTAAAGTAAATGATAACTCTAGTATAAGAGACATTCATACCGATGCTGAACAAGCCGGAGAATCCATAAAAGGTTTAGGTGGAGAGATAGCTGGGGTAATTGGTGGTCTTGCTGCTGGAGGCGGAATTGCTGGAGTTCTTGAGAAAGCGTTAGAAACTTCTACTACTAATACTAAAATCGATATTTCTTTTAATGTTCCAGAAGAATCAAAGGCAATTGTTAAGAAAGCAATAAAGGATGTTCAAGCCTATGGAGTAGATGCGGAAGCAGCGCTTGAAGGTGTAAGACGCCAATGGGCATTAAATAAAGATGCTAGCGCTTCAGCAAATGCTGCAATCATTAAAAGTGCAGGTGCTATTTCCGAAGCTTTTGACGGGATTGATTTTACAGAATTAATTCAAGAATCACATGAAATGGCTAAAGAAATGGGGATGTCTCAAGAAGATGCATTAGGACTTACAAATGCGCTACTTAAAGTAGGATTTCCTCCAGATCAACTTGATACTATTGCAGAATATGGAGCACAACTTAAAAGAGCTGGTTACAATGCAGAAGAGATTCAAGCGATTATGGCAGCTGGGGTAGATTCCGGGACTTGGAATATCGATAATCTTCTTGATGGTTTAAAAGAAGGAAGAGTTCGATTAGCTCAATTTGGTCAATCTGTGCCAAAAGCAACTGCACAATTATTAGAGGGTACAAAAATATCTACAGATCAACTTCAAAAATGGGGTAAAGCTATCGCCGAAGGTGGAAAAGGCGGACAGTTAGCTATGCAAGAAGTTG
This sequence comes from Bacillus sp. AFS002410, assembly GCF_002556365.1. Lineage (NCBI taxonomy): Bacteria > Bacillati > Bacillota > Bacilli > Caryophanales > Bacillaceae > Bacillus > Bacillus sp. AFS002410. Next base: position 16,812 of record NZ_NUEU01000101.1, on the reverse strand, counting down.
GGCAAGCTCTTAGTAATGTTAAAGATAAAACTACGCAAAATGCACTTGGTGTTCAACTGTTTGGAACTATGTGGGAAGACCAAGGAAGTAACATTCTTGAAACGTTAGGTGGAATGAAAAGTAACCTTGCTACCGCAAAAGAAAATCAACAAGCTTTAAATGATACAACTAAACAAATGGATGAAAATCCACAAGTTAGATTAAACAAAGCCATTGCTGATATGAATACTGCTCTTGCCCCCTTATTAACTCAAGTGGCAGAATTCGTAGGAAAAATAGCTGATTGGGCAGCACAAAATCCTACTTTAGCGGCAACTATTACAGCAATTGTTACCGTATTAGGAATTTTAATCGGATTAGCTTTGGCCTTAACACCTGTAATTTTGGCAGTTACCGGAGCTTTTGCGGCAGCTGAAATTGCATTATTGCCGATTATTTTAACGGTTATGGCTGTTGTAGCAGCAATTGCTGCAGTAATAGCTATTGGAGTTTTGTTATATAAAAACTGGGACACCATTAAAGAAAAAGTTGGGAACCTAATAAACCACTTAGGACCTTTCAAAGGTCTACTATTGGGTTTAACTGGGCCGATTGGTATGGTCATTGGTGCAGGAGTTAGTTTATATAAAAACTGGGATAAAATTATGGATTCAGCAAGGAAGTTGAAAAATACAGTTGCAAACTTGTTTAAAGGAATTAAATGGGAGCTACCGAAATTAAAACTCCCTCATTTTAGTATAAGTGGAAAACTAGATCTTAATCCTAAAGGCGGAATTAGTGTCCCTAAAATAAATGTAGATTGGTATAAAAACGGTGGTCTTTTTCCAGCAAATTCACCTAGATTAATAGGTATTGGTGACCATCCGACAGCACAGGAAGCAGCTTTACCTTTAACTAAGGATGTATTTCGTTCAATTGCAAGTGGAATTAGTGAATTTATTAATGTTGGCGGAAATCAGGGGATTGTCATACAAAATATGACAGTAAGATCTGATGATGACATTAAAAAGCTTGCTAGAGAGTTATTTATCTTAGAGAAGCGTGATGCTCGTTCAAAAGGGGTTGTGAGACGGTGATTTATCTTGACGACATCCCAATTAGTCAATGGGGATTACAAATTCAAAAAGAACATACTCATCCATCTACGCCAGAATTAAGAACTAAAACAATGACTATCCCCGGAATGCCTGGAGAATGGGATTTTGGGTCAGAGTTTGGCTCACGTCCATTTTCATTTCCTTTAGGATTTATTGAATATGATATTTACGAAAAACAGCGACGATTAAATGAATTCGTTGCTTTTTTATTTGATCCTTATGGTCTACCTAAAGAAAAAAAATTAACGTTTGATTATGAGATGGATAAGCATTACCTTGTAAAAGTCTCTAATCAAATTGATCCACAAAGAACCATAGGGTTCAATTTCTTTATTTTAGAATTCAAAGCGAATAAACCATATAAAAAATTTAAGCTTCAATCCGATGAAATCGTATGGGATTCTGATATTCCAATCCTTTCAGATATCTCATGGTTAACAGATGGATCTGAAAGATTAATAAACAGTGAACAAACAATTGAAGTCGTTAATAATGGCAGCATTGCAATTAGATACTCATTTAATATGAGTGGTTCTGGCAATAATGTAAATTTATCAGCAAACGGAGTAGTAATGAATTTTGGAACATTTTCAAATTCGACGTTTGATGTTGATGGAGAAAGATACACCATTTTTGTGAATAGTGTAGAGGATTTAGTCACTCCTTATTTTATTGATTTATTACCAGGAGTAAATCAAATACAAATTAATGGTTCAAATTTAAATCTAACATTAAAAGAAAAATTAGTTTATCAATACTTATAGGAGGAGGTAGTACTTATGCCAGACATCCCAATACCATTAATACCGGGTTCTGCTTCCCTAAGACAAACTTTTCCGTTGCTTAATCAATCGATTACTAAGGTTAATAATTTTCAAGACCAATTAAATACTATTGTAATTGATGGAGATTCTTCAGTAGAGGCAGCGCAGGCCAGGGTAGATGAAGACGGAAATATCTACACTACTTTGAAAGAAAGATTAGACGAACAATCTACACGAGTTAATGAAAAACTAACTAATTTAGACGAATTAGTTAGTTCTGCTGATTTAACAGGGTTTGTAGATTTTGTGATCAGCGTTAAATCTCTAGGCGCTAAAGGAGACGGCGTGACGGATGATACAACAGCCATCCGAAACGCTTTTTATTATGCAAAAACAAATGGTAGTGTAAAGTTGTACTTTCCAAAAGGGACTTATTTAATTAGTAATTACATTCAAGTTTATAAAAATACGAACGTAGAGTTTCATCCGAAAGCGATCGTGAAACGAATCGGAAGCTATTTTAAAATGTTTGCTAATGGACCTATTGGAGATGCAAGTTATGTAAGTAGTGGGTATAACGGAGACGGAAACATCCATTTCAATGGTGGAACTTTTGATTTAAATTGCCAAGAAGGAACTTTGTATCCCTTAGCTACTACACAAACTATTTCATTTTTTGACTTAGGTCATGCCGAGAACATTACATTCACTGAGATAACTGTTGAAAACGGTCAGATTGGACATTATTTTCAGATATCTTCATGTAAAAATATACGATTTAAAAGATGTGTGTTAGGTGATGTAAATTATACTGATACTTCATCGACTAATTTTGAGTTGATTCAGATTGAGGTAGCTACAGCTAGTTCATTCCCAAGTTTTGGCTCATACGATTTGACTATTTCTAGAGATATTTATATTGAAGAGTGTGTCTTTAAAAATGTCATACGTGCAGTTGGTACACATTCAGATGCTCAGTATGGAACAGCAGATACTATCTTTTGTGAAAATATAAATATTACCAATAATATTTTTGATACATCATTCGATAATATGTTGAATCTAACTGGAGAAAAGTATGCAACAGTTGAGAACAACATTATTATGAATGCTGGAGGTTACGGAATAAGTCTATATAAAACGGAAGATAGCTCTATTAAAGGAAATACAGTTCTAAATTCACAAAAATCAGGACTGATGTTAGATACATCACATAACAATAAATTCAGTAAAAACATATATAAAGAAGTTGGACTATCAACTTCAGCCAATTATGCAGCTAATCGAATTATCGCATCGAATAATAACACGTTTGACGATGATACAGTCACAGCAATTACACCAAAATATAACAACGCTTGGTATTCAAGCGGTGGAAGTGTAGGGAATAAAATTGTTTCACATAACTACAAAAAAGGAACAACAGCTTTGATTAGTGGTAGTGATACAACAGAGATTGATAACATCAAAATAGGAGCGGGTCAATCGGTACTATTTGACGGAGATTTAGCGACAAATGGAGCAAGCGCTACATTATCACAAGACATTAAAAACTTTAGTTTAATTATAGTTATGGCTAATGATAATTCTAGCGCAACAGCTTCAATGGTTATGACTACGATAGCTAAATTGGCAATCATAACAGGAACAACAAGTCGTTTTAGAATCGTATGTGATGACAGTTCTGCTGCTGATAAGATTGATTTTAGTTTCCCTACAACTACAAGTATTCAAGCTGATGCAATTTCAGGTACAAGTCATATTAGAAAAGTAATAGGAATTGTTTAATATCCAGAGGTGATTAAGTAATGATTAAAATTCTAAATAAATCCTTAAAAGCCATTGCTCTCCTTGAAAATGCTTATGATATTAGTTATGAAAAGACATATAACCAATTATGGACAGCTTCATTTACTTTACCTTTCGATGATCCAAAACAGAAACATTGTGAATCGTTAAATTTTGTTGAGGTTGAAGATGATAAGTATATTGGTTTATTTAGAATTATTCCTTCTCTGACACAAAAAAACGAATCAAATAACAGTGTTACTTATCAAATGGAACATGTATTAGCAACACTGTTAGACGATGTGCTTTTTCAATACAACCAATTAAGTGGATATACAACTAAACAAGCATTAGTTCAACTTATGAATAATCAAACAACTAAGCATTGGCAAATAGGTCAAGTCGACTTCGCTAGAGGTTTTGATTACTCGTGGGAGAATGAGAATTTATTATCTGCTATATTTTCAATCCCTACACCTTTCGATGTGCCCTACCAATGGACATGGGATACAACTTATTATCCATGGACATTAAATTTAGTTGAACCTGATTCGGTTGCAACTTGTGAAATAAGGCAAGGTAAGAACTTAAAAGGTATAGAAATTGAAGAAGATCCAACAGTCATATTCAATCGTATATATGGCCTTGGGAATGGTGAAGGGGTAAATCAACTTACGTTTACGAAAATAAACAATGGTTTACCTTATGTTGAGGATGCAGCATCAATTGCTAAGTATGGTTTAAGGTCCTATATATTTGTTGATAAGAGATTTGAAGATGCTGAATCATTATTAGCTACATGTAACGGTCTACTTGAATCGTGGAAACTTCCTAAGTTAACTATTCGTGGTTCTGCAGCAGATATTTCTAAAATTACAGGTAGTCGTATTGATGAGTTAAGTGTGGGGAAAATTGTCCGATTAGTTCATTCGGATTTAGGCGTTATTGAACAGAGGATATTGAAAGAATCCAAAAATGATATAACAGGAAAACCTGGTGATATACAGTTAGAAATAGCTAACTTAACAGATGATATCGCAACAACAACAACGGATTTGGAAAGAAGACAACAAATCAACGAACTGTACTCACAAGGAGCTACAAATATCGATTCTCATAATTATACGGATAATTGCGATCAAGACAATCCTGCAGTTATCCGTTTTTATTTGCCTGACGATTTAGTGAATGTGAATGAACTAATGTTGTATTATGAAACGGAAGCATTTAGAACATACGGACGAGCAACTAAAGGTGGTGGCGCAACAGCACAAACTAGCTCATCTGGAGGTGGCGCTACAGTTACAAGTTCTAGTGGTGGTGGTTCGACTGAAACAACAAGTACGAAAACATTTATTCAATTAAATGTAATATCTGGTGTTCCGCAAAATGTAGTCGGAACTGATAACTACGGTAATCACTTACATGAAGTACAGATACCAGGTAGTCCATTTACACACGATCATAATGTCACAATACCAAATCATACTCATTCAGTAACCACGCCAAATCATACACATTCTATTACACTACCAAATCATACTCATGATATTGAACATGGTATTTATAAATTGACTGAGTTGCCAACTGCAGTAGTGATAAAAGTAGATGGAAATACAGTTCCCATTACGTCTACAAGTGGTTCAGAAATTGATATAATCCCATATCTTTCAAAAGACAGTGAAGGGAAAATAGAAAGAGCTAAGTGGCACGAGGTGACTATTACTCCAAATGATTTAGGCAGGATTAACGCTAACATTATCTCTAGATTATTCATACAAAGTAGAGTAGGAGGCACTTATTGATGAAACTAAAAGTCATTACACATAGCGGAATGTCTATTGAAATAGAAGTTGAATCGTATGATCCAATTGTTTTAAATGAACAGTTAAATGATCGAGATATTTCCACTGTATTAATTGGTGATGTCATTATTTCACGTATTGACATTAAGTTTATTTCACCAGTAGAAACACCTAGCGAATAGGTGTATTTTTTATGTCTAAAAAGGAGTTGAGTCGAGTGGAACCAAACGAAAAACTAGCTGAAAAATTAGATGATATCAAAGATAGACTCATCGTAATTGAAACGAAAATGACTATGATCAATGGTGTTGAGAAAGATTCAACTGAAGCATTACAAAGTACAAGGAGTGCTCACAAACGTTTAGATTCCATTGAAGGTAATATTACTTGGCTATGGCGAACAGTTGTTGGCGGTTTAATATTGGCCACAATTACATTTTTACTAAATTATAAATAAGGAGTGTTACAAATGAATGTAAGTAAAACAGCAATTATGCCCATTGTGACTGTTATCTGTATGGCTATTGGAGTGATTTTAGGTCATCCAATTGGACAAGACACTATTGAAATGATTTCTACTGTTGCAGCGACCGCTTTCACTGCTGGCTATGCTATATGGGGCATCATTAAAAATCATAAAAAAGAAGAAAAAAATTAAGCCATCCATTTGGGTGGCTTTTATTTATATCATAAAAAGGGAGACGATTGTATGACAGATGTAACAAAAACTTGTAGAGATATTAATGAGCTTTTACCAGCTGCACAAAATGCAGTTAAATTATTTCTTGAAGAATGTAAAAAAACAGGTTTAGATATTTTTATTACAGAAACATATCGTTCACAAGAAAGACAAGATTATCTTTATTCATATGGCAGAACAAGAGAAGGACAGAAAGTTACTTGGACAAGATCTAGTAATCATACTGGTCGTTTAGCGTGGGATATCGCTGTAAATAAACCGAAAGATTTATATGATTCTTCTACATTGAAGAAAGCAGGTGAAATTGCGGGGAATTTAGGCATTACATGGGGTGGTACTTGGAAACAACCTGATAATCCGCACTTTGAAGTGAAGAAAGATTGGGTAGCACCTAAAATCTCTAAACCTGATACTGCTATTAAAGCCGAAATCATCGAAAAGGATATTGTTCCTTATCCTAACAAACCTTTAAAAGTAGGAAGCCAAGGTAAAGACGTAGAGCGTATTCAACGTGCAGTAAAGGTAGATGTTGATGGCAAGTTTGGTCCTAAAACTGAAAAAGCAGTGAAAGAGTATCAAAAACGAAAAGGTCTCACTGTAGATGGGATTGTGGGTCAACAAACTTGGTCTAAATTATTTTAAGTAAATGATGGAGGTTTTTTCTGATGTTAAAACCATTTAGTATAAAACTCGATCTGGTGGATAAGACTTCGAATCCACCTTTTTGGGTTGACCAAAATGATTTAAATACAATTGAGTTAAATATTGCAATTACTAAAAATAAGCAACCAATTGATATCACAGGACTTACTTTTCGTATCGTCATTAAAAAGCCAAGTAGACAAACTGTCATTCAAGATTGCGAAATCGTTGATGCCCTATCTGGCAAAGTTAAAGTATTGTTAGATACACAAGCCTACAATGAATCGGGATCACATCAAGCGCAGGTTTATTTATATAAAAATGTAGATGATGCAGTAAAAGAAGTAGCAGCTACAGAAAAGTTTTCATTCCTGTCTGACAAAGCGATATTAAATAATCAAACTGTAGAATCAAGCAATGAATGGCAATCAATAAACGATGCTTTAATTCAAATTGATGATACTTTTGTCCAATTGGATGACAAAATTCAAGAAATTCAAAATGCAGATGTTTATACAAAAGGTCAAACAGACACAAAATTCAATTCTGTTAATAACCTCTTGGCGGATATAGCGTCACAAAATAATTATTCGGTTATCCCTACTTACACAAACGGTCAGTTAACAAAAGTAGAAGAAAAGGACAGTTCAATTGTAAAAGTATCTTCTACTATTACTTATAACCCAGACGGAACAGTAGACACCGTAACTGAAGTTCTTAACGGAAAAACAGTAGTTTCTAAATTAAATTATATAAACGGTGAGTTTTCAACTGTGACAAGGACGGTGTTATAAGATGGGATTCAATATTACTCAAATAATAAATAAATTCGTACCAACAAAACGTGTAGATGATGATTTAAGAGAAAATCCACTAGGAACTAAAGTTGGTCAAGAAGTTGTTTCCGTTTCAGAAACATTTTGGGCGAGAATGGCAAGAGAAGGCAGACAACCAAAAGGTGTTTTTGCGAACAATGTTACTTTGCCAAATACAGGGGCTTTTACTTCTATTGCGTTTAATCCTACTGTCGATTGTGCATTTTATCCTAAACATTTATCTGTTTCGTCTAATGTTGACGCAGAATTAATTATTCAGTTAAATACTAACATCCCACAAGTTGTTGCAATGTATCCTATTCGTGTTTTTGTAAAGGCGGGAACACCTATTATAATCGAATGCGATGGAGAAATGGTTATTGATTCAAATGGGACAATTGTTGTTGGAGCTATCAATAACGGGGCATCAGCCGGAGTGTTATACGGTGCAATTTTCGGATATGAGGTGAATATTAATGCGTAGTGGTGGGGTTTATTTAGCATTAGGTGATTCAATCACTTATGGTTCAACGTTAGCAACAACGACACCATACGGAACTTATGCAGCAAAAATAAGAAAATCAATTGCAGATAATTATGGTGATTGTCGTTTGATTAATAAAGGTATTTCCGGTTGGAAGTCTGGTGATTTCCTTACTGCACCTCATTATTGGTCAAGAATTGAAGCTGATTTAGTAACTATTCATATCGGTACAAATGATTGTTCCAATAGCGTTCCTGTAGCTACTTTTCAAAGTAATTTAGATACAGTTGTAAAAATGCTCAAAAAACGTAATCCAAACGTTGAAATTATACTATGTTCAATCAGTAGACGTGCAGATGCATTTGCAAATAGTTTAGATCCATTTAGAACAGCAGTTGCAACAGTAGCGACTAACAATAATACTCTTTTGTGTTACTTTGAAAATGCGTGGACACAAGGAAATACAGCAACTTATACTGCTGTTGATCTACTCCACCCTAATACAACAGGTCATCAAGCTCTTCATGATGTTTTATTCCCTATCGTGCAACAAACGAAATTCGTCCAAAAATTAGGGAAGTAGTACGACACACTTGGAAGAGTTAGTGTCATAAGATATAAAGGCGCGTCTAAGCGAATAAAGGCTAAAAATGATATACTAAATATATAACGGTGGCGGAATAGGTAGACGCGATTACCATAATGGAATGTGTGCCGTAGTAGCGAGGCCTACGGTTAAATGAGGTGTAAAAGAGGAACTAACAGCATATATAGGGTGCAAATCCTTGTCCGTTATATTAACCCCTTTTTAATTTTATTATTAAAAAGGGGAATTCTTATTACTGATACATCATCTTTTGATATTCAATTTTTGCAGCAGTATGAATTTTTATTATTTCATCCACAATAGGTTGAACGAGATACTCTTCTCCATTAAATCTAATAGATCCTTTGGATGTATCTAAATGTCTAAAATGATCTCCTTGTTCCAAGCCTTGGATCATATTAGTTGGACCAATTAATTTGTCAGCAAAATTATGACGGACTGATGTTTTGTTCCATTTTTCGATTCTTTCATCAAAATGCTCAAAATGATTTCTCATATCTCTAATTTTTATAACTGAACCTTCTGATACACCTAATGATTCTCTTAAAGGTTTTCTTGAGATAGAAATTTGATTTTTTGTTCCAAACAATAACTTCGAGATATTTGCTGTAGAAGTTAGGAAACTCTGTATGTAGAACCAAACTTCATTAGAATCAAACGATGCTAATGGTGGCTTCATTAGTTTGTTTATTGATTCTATTGAATGTAGTGCAAATTCACATTGATTTTTTATCTCCATTTGAAATAAATTGATTAATCTAGAATCCATTTTTTCACCTCCAGTCTACAAAATATTGTAACACTTTAAACGACATAAACAATAAAAATCCCTGTTACCGATTGGTAGCAGGGCTATTTTTTATGCCATAAATTAACAATCTCGATTAAGAATAGATTTGTGAAAGTGATAAATAATAGGGATTGGGAGGTGAAATAGGAGGTGTTAATATGAATTTAGATGATGTATTAACCTCTATAATGATAATATATTTTACTCTAAAAATTCTTAGAAGAAAATAGGGTAAGATGGTAATAGACTATTGAGTAACTCTCTGTTATGGAAATACTTTTGCCTCCCAATCACTCAATAGTCTATTACAAATCTCCATTCGATTAAATAAAATATATATTTGCTTATTTTATTTATAACCTTATTATTGTTTAATAACACATTGTTAATACATTTTTTGTATTACAAATCCAAACATTATTTGTATGTTCTAACGAAACACTTTGTTCATGATTTTTTGAATCATATTATGAAGTTAATTTATGTTTATTTTACTTTTTATCTTCAGCACGCTTATAGCCAACTATTTGATACAAATAAAAAAGACATCTCCCGCGACCGGGTAGATGTCTGTCGAATGAACCTTGAGTAGTTTATTATATGCAGTTATTATTTTTCTGGAACACTTAAAGCCGTCTCCTTCACACCTCCATTTTAAAGCAAAGTGTTATATTTGTCTTTATATGGTAAAAATAGATGTATTCGATTAAAGCAGGGTAAAAAAGTTCTAAGAGGGAACGAAATAAAATGAATCGTAAAATAAAAATAAGTGGCTTTCAATTACTTTGTATGATTTTTATGTTTGAGTTAGGTGGGCAAATACCAATTGAGGTCTATAAAAGAGCTAAGCAGGATACTTGGATCAGTCTAATTCTGGGACTTGTTATTGGTTGTCTGTTATTTTATGTACTTATTAAGTTAAATTCATTTTTTCCAGAAATATCATTTTTAAAATATATACAACTGATTTTAGGGAAATACCTAGGTAAAGTAATGGCATTAATTTATATCATTTATTTTATTTATTATGCTGCATTACTTCTACGTAATTGCGAAGATTTATTAGTAATAACTTTATATAACAATTCATCACTTATTTCTATAGGAATATTAATGATGTTCTTAATCATGTACGCCCTTTATAAAGGACTAGAAACATTTGCACGTGCAAATGAATTTATGTTTTTTGTTTCAATGTTTCTTATTATACTTTTTTTTGGATTTGAGCTTATTTCTAAAATAATTAATCTTAATAATTTAAGACCTGTTTTAGAAAATGGATGGAAACCTGTACTAAAAGCAACTCCAATAATGGCTTCAAGCCCATTTGGAGAAATATTTGTATTTACAATGATTTTGCCGAATCTAAACAATCAAAATAAAGCAATGAAGGTAGGAATTTCATCGCTATTGGTGTTTGGATTCATAGGAATTATACTTTCAATATTAAATATTGCAATATTAGGCGTTTCAGAAATAGAAAGATCCATATATCCATTTTTAACTGCTGTTGGTTATATTAATATTGCAGATTTCATTCAAAGGTTGGATACTTTTCTAATAGGTATTACTATATATCATTTCTTCTTGAAAATTACAGTTTATTTATATTGTGCTGTTTCAGGATCTGCAGAGTTATTTGATGTGAAGAAGAGTAGTGATTTAATCTATCCTATTGCAATAATAGTATTAGTTTGTTCATTATGGTTAGCACCGAACTATTTAGAGCAGCGTATAAAGGTCTCAGAAATAGTACCCTACTTATTACAGATACCACTTCAAATAATAATTCCTGTTATTTTAATTATAATAGTTTTAATACAAAAGAAGCTTAGGGGTAAAAAGTTGGATATGTAAAAGTGTATGATTTGAATCATTCATACCATTTATATTCGTTTAAATAATGATAAGATATGTTTGTAGATGTCTCAATTTACTAGTATATACCTTTTAGCCCTAAAGTTTCTTAACATATACTTTAGGGCTCTTTTTTATCCCCAGGAATACTAATAGCCGATTGCTTAACACCAGTTTTATTCATCTAATTTATTAACATTCGCCAACATTAAAACTAAAATTAATGTTACACCTATAGGTATTAACCATACTAAAATTTCCATTTTGTTCATTTTGTTCACCAAGACAATATCATACACATATTAAAACTTTTTATACTTTTCTCCAGGCACACTTAAAGCTGTTTCCTTCACAATACCATTCTCAATCCTCAATGCAATCGTCCCAATCCACCTATCCATATTAGGCACCATTTCAGCACCTTCTAACTTACATGAAAAATATCTTATATGAACGGAACCCTTTGTATCCTTGCTGAACACTGGGCAAGCGAGAAGATTTCCAAGTCGTTTCAATGCAGTTTCTTTTTCCATTCCGACTATTTCTTTTTTGATGATTGATTCATAGTAGTTTTTTAGTGGGAACATAATTTACTCTCCAAAATTTATTTCTTCTCTTTAACCTCATATTTCGCTTCAATGAAATTCACTATCTTTCCAGTGTTAGGATCATCATTATCAAATTGTATAGCAGCTACTGTATGGACACCAGGTTTTAGTGTTTGTTCTGATAGCTCTACAGAAGATTGAGTAAGTTCCCCATATTGATCAGTACTATTATAGAATTGATCAATATACACAAACGTTTGCTTATCACCCTGGAACTTTTCAAAATCAGCTCCTATTTGAATCAATAAATCATCATTACTTGCAAATAAAACAGGAACATTGCCATTTTCTGAATTACCAGATGGCGTACTTAATGTAAGTTTAGCTGTTCCAGTTTGAACTGCATTTGTTGGAAAAGGATATTTACTCTTTCAGTGAGCTATTCTTCAAAGTACCATATAGACTCCATTTTCATATTTAATTCTTTAGCGATATAGTAAGCAGTTTTGTATGTTGGAGTAGATTGATTACTTATTAGAAAACTCATAGTAGAGTTGCTGATCTTAACCTTCTTTGCAATATATGAGTATTTAATTCCTCGTTCATCTAATATCTCTTTTAATTTAGAAACTATCATGTTTACCACCTCATTTATTTAATTCAATAAAAAAATATTAAAATCCTTTTTAGGTGGACACGCAATATTACTTAGGTAGGCGAATATCATTTATTAACAAGAGTGGTTAGGTAGTTAGTTAAGCATCTCTATCATCGTTACTTAAGTAGCAGCTTCAAATCTAATTGAGTAACTACTTGATTTTCTACCTAACCATCAATACCTAGGTATTAAGAGGTTTACTTCAGTATTATCAACATTTCTAAAGAATGTTATTAGTAAGGAGGAGGAAAGAGTGGGAGAAGAAAAAAATAAGGTAAACCTGAGTGTGCCCCAAAGGCTGAAAAATTATGCAAAAAAATATTATGAAAAATTAAAAGAAAATGAAGTAAAACAATTATTTAAAGCAAAAGTTATAGAATGTTTTGAATTAGGGGATATGTACAGAAAATATGGTGATGTCCCAATATATCCTCAAATAGTCAGAATAGGATTATTGGAAAATGGAATTGAAGCTGTCTTAAATTTACCAAGAGGGTTTAAGCCGGGTGACTTGGAAGAGAAGTCCTATGTATTTGAGCAAGAATTTGGTCAAAACATTGAATTAAAAAAAGTGAGTTCGAAAACTTTTGTACTATATGTTTTTATGAACAATCCATTAAAAGAAAAATATGATTATCAATTGATGAATTTTAAATACAATTTACCTATATACGTAGGGAAGGATTCAAGAGGGAAAACAATTTCATATGACATGGTGGAAGAACCGCATTTATTAATTGCTGGTGAAACAGGAAGTGGAAAAAGCGTAATCCTTAGATCGATATTAACCACATTGATTTTCAATAAAACGCCTGAAGAATTAAAACTATATCTATTTGATTTGAAAAAGTCTGAGTTTTTTCTGTTCAAACAATTACCTCATGTCGTTGAAAATACGTACGATAGAGAAAAAATGAAGAAAAGATTTAGTGAAATTTTAAATGAATTAAGTGATCGAGGGGATTTATTAGAGCTACATGAAGTACCACATATTGATGAATTACCTAAAGAAGTGAAGCCACCGTATATCATGATTTTTATTGATGAGTTTTCCCTAATAAATGATGTCAAAACGATTGTTGATTCGATTGAAGATATTACTGCAATTGGTCGCGCTCTTGGTGTTTTTATGGTATTAAGTACTCAAAGACCCGATGCAAAAATATTAGGTGGGAGAATAAAGGCTTTATTAACTGTTCGTATCGGTGGTAGGCAACAAGATGCAGTAAATAGCAAAATCGTGATCGATTGTGGAGGATGCGAAAAGTTAACATCTCCTGGGCACATGAAGATGAAGTCAATACTAGGTCTAATCGATGTAAAGGTTCCATTACTTGATTATAAAGTAGCAAAAGAAATGTTAAATCCATTAAGAGTTGAAAAAGTAATTGAAGAGGTATTAGAGGAGAAAGAAAAAATTAAACCAGCTAATAGAAAGAAATCAACTAAGAAAGGGAAAGAGAAAAAACCTATCGTTTGGGGTGTTTTAGGTGAGCAAAAGAGATAAACAAATCATTTCAATCATCAATAAATTTAAATGTTTGGATAGGGATGATGTAATCAAGTTATTTTTTTTAAGTAAGAAAAATCCTATATCGAATTGCAATACCGTCCTAAGAAGACTAACGGATCGTGGTTATATTAAACAGTCCAAAAGACAAATTCCAGCATTATATTTTTCCACAGAAAAACCAATCAAAGAGACCTCTCAAAAAATCCCACATTTCAGAGAACTATTTAAAGTCTATATCACACTAAAACATTATTTAGGAACATTTGAAGTAGAGCCTAAATTAGGTCCGCAAGGTGTTGTAGAGCCAGATGCTTTCATGATATTTAATAAAACTCCATTCTTCGTCGAAGTCCAATTGACATTCTATAACAAAAAACTTATCACCGAAAAGATAAAAAGATATGAGTCATATTTCCATTCAAATGAGTGGGTCAGTTTTCCTTGGCAGAAGAAAGAAAGTTCACCTTTTTTCCCTTATATTGTAATTTTTACAGATAAAGAATATGAAATCGATTCTTTTTTGCAGGTAATTCAATTTAAGTCTGCTAGCGAATTGCTTATAAATTCAAATCAAGAGGTGACGAATAATGTTAGCACGCCTAGCGTTTAAATTGGCCACAAGAAAAGGCGGTAAAACAATGATTAAGATGTTGGAAGCAGACCCAGCCAATCCATTGAATCTTGATACGTATGATTTGCTAATTGCTGCAGGTAAAGGAGTAGTTCATATTGCGAAGGAGGTTATATTTTGAAAGAGAAAATGGCGAAATTCCTATTCAGTAGAATTGAAACAAAAATCTCACAAATTGATGGTTTAAGTTCTTATGAAGATTTAACTATGATCACAGATGATATCGGAGAATATCTGGATGCATTAAAGGAAATCATTTTTGAGGTTATTAAACCTTAGGGGGTTCATTATGATTAAGTCAATTATTATTGGAGGATACATCTGTCATAAAATTTGGTGGAAACGTGCTAACAAACAACGAGTTCATGGCAAATTAATGTTTGAAAATGGGGAGCTAATCATTAAAAAGTTAACAAGAGTGAAAAGACCACGTGAAATTAAGGTATTTGTCTTTGGAAAGGGAGGGTCTTAACTAATGGGTATATTTAGTTCAATTGCTAAAGGTGCCGTTAAAAGTATAAATCGTAATGGTATCCGACAAATGTATTATGACAATTTGTGGGATACACAGTTATTAAGAGGGTCAGAACATTTAAAAATTCTTTTAAAAGATGCAATTAAATATAAGAAGGAGGAAAATGCTCAATTGATTTTAAACCATATGAAACAATACAAAGTAGGTGATATTGATTCATACCGAATAGTTATTAAGATGGCCAAAAAAGCTTTTAAACATCTAGATTTCACTGACTTATTTTAAGGAGTGATCAAATGAATTTTAGTTATGAGTTAGACACAAAGACTAATACCGTTTTAGGTAAATATGGTCTATATATAGTTGAAGCTAAAATAAATTTCAAACCAATGCATGACGGTATTGCTAATGGTCGTGTTTATGTTTTAAGTGTCTTTAGTGGTGAATCCAGAATAATTCATTATGATTGCGAATGGAAAAAAGGAAATAATTATATTAATTTAATTCAAAGAATTGTAACAGAGTTAGAAAAAATTCAACCAAGTAAAATACAAAGATTAAAGAAACTTGTAACAGTTTGGAAATAACAATAGATTAATATATTCCAAGTTCATTTAGATCCTCTTTTTTGAAACTAATTGGGCTTGGATTTTTCTGAGAAGCAATAGTTAAAATATAAGAGTAGTTTACTGGAGCAATAGGTTTATCACATTCTAATTGTTGCAATTGGTTATATGCAATTTTATAAGCTAGTTTTAACTGTTGCTCATTTGTTAATTGTTTACCAGATTTAATGTACTGTTTAATTTGATCTATAGTAATAAATCCAACTTTTTGCATAGTTTCTTGGTCCTCAATAACCTTTAATTTTTTAGCAGCTAACCATACTCGTCCATATAAGTCTTTAACTAGGGATCCTAAGAAAGCTTGAAAGTGTTGAAGATTTCTAGGAACAAATTTAATATACGGAATACGTTTAACATTTAAATGATTATTATAATTATTTTGTTTTAAGAAGGTATTGTTTTCTTGGTGTGACATTTCTGCAACCTCTTGTGTGACATCTTCACTATTTATCGCTTGGATTACTATTGCATTACTAGTTTGCATCATATCTTTATTTCGTTTCATTTCATATTGTTTAATGATTCCTAATTTTTCTAGTTGGTGACAAACTCTAATGACTGTACGTCTACTAATCTCTAATTTATCGGCAATAGTATTTTTACTTAGAAATGAAACACCTAAATACTTCGTAGAATAGCGTTGAAGTAATTCTAATACCTTTATAGCCGACTTTGATAGATCACACTTAAATTGGTCTTTGTACGCTCTTACAGTTTGGTTTAACTCACTAACTTCTTTAAACGTACGTAAATTAAAATAAGTTTCTTCACTTGCGATAATTTGAATTCCCTGCTTCACAGTTTTGTCTCCTTTTGGATACAAAAAAACAACGATTTGCCAGATGTAAGCAAACCATTGCTAAGAAGCACCTATTTGTATTAGAATACAAATAAAGGTACAGCAAGTGTTTGCCTATCGTGAGTAGGCTGACGGTATAAGTAGTGCTACCAACACTCTTATACGCGCTGTGCTTTTTTGTTTTTATTGGTGGTCTTACGTCTATGTAAGTGT
>NZ_NUEU01000100.1:0-11246 GCF_002556365.1 Bacillus sp. AFS002410 | reverse complement strand
TATAAATGTCAACATAAGTATGTACATTTTTGATTATTTAAGTATGTACAAAATCACTCATTCTCTTTCGAAATATGTTGCTTAATTCGGTATGATTCACCAACAATTGTTACTACTGTTGCGTGATGTAGTACCCGATCTAAAATGGCATTGGCTAGTTTTGTATCTTGAAAAATTTCATCCCACGATTTGAAATTTATATTCGTTGTTAGGATTGTACTTCTCTTTTCATATCGGAGGTCTATCAGTTGAAAGAACAACTTCGCATCTTCCGCATCAATCGGCAAATAGCCAATCTCATCAATAATAAGTAGTTTATATTTTGTATAATGCTTTAACCGTGATTCTAATCGATTTTCAATCCTAGCTCTTTTTAATTGCTGAAGTAATTCATGACATTTTATAAAGTATGTACTTGTTCTCTTTTTAGCTGCTGCGATTCCGATTGCGGTAGCTAAATGTGTTTTTCCTACTCCGCTAGGTCCTAAAAATACAATATTTTCTTTTTCTTCGATAAAACGTAAGGTCATAAAATCAAGGATTTGTTGTTTATTAACTGTTGGTTGGAATTCAAAACTAAAGTCACTCACTTCTTTTAAGTGGGGAAATGCCCCCACTTTAACCATCGAATGAATCATGTTATTCTCTCTTACATCAATTTCATAGTTAGTAAGTTTGACCAGTGTTTCTACGAAGGATAATTGATTACTTACACTAAAATCAATTGTTTCACTTAAACGCTGAATCATTTGTTTTAATTTTAAATACTCTAGATTTTGAATTAACTGATGATATGAATTATTCATTTTTATACACATCTCCAATTGCCTGTAAATTTTTCTTAGCTAATTGATCAATATCAGGATAGTAAGGAACAGCCTTACTTAGCTCCTCTTTATAATGATCATCTTTGTAATTGATTTTTAATTGACTAAGTTTGTGTTGAACAATTAACTCCGTGTTATAATAAATGAATAATTGATCATCATATGCTTGTAGACCTACGGTCTTACCTCGATACTTAGCTGGTACTGAGTATTGGTTAGACTTGTAGGACACCATATTGGTTGAATTTACTTTCACTAGCGTATGTTTGATTCTGTAAGAATCTCTTATTTGTTGCCGTGGTAGGGGCAATAAGAGATTTTTTTCTTGTTTTAAGGCAAAAATCGGTATTTTTCCTGTCCCTTGATGGAAACTATGGTTGATTCTCTCGCATAGCTGTTGTACAAATTTGTGAAGCTCCTCAAGACTGAACTTTCCTTGATATGCGTGAATTTCATCCAAATACTTCATAGGGGATTCAACTTTTCCCTTTGTCCTTGGTCTTCCTGCAATACAAGGCTGCACCTTAAATCCAAAGTCATCCGCAAATTGAGCGAAACGTTTATTCACTATCCCTTTAGAATAGCTCGTTCTAGCTTGATCCATTATAGTCTTCATATTGTCTGTCATGATTTTTTGCGGCACACCCCCAAATGATTCAAATACTTCTGTTAAAAACGAAAAGAGTACACTTTGTGATTTCGATATAGACAGGTGAAAAGCACGAAACCTAGAATACGAAAGTAATAACACAGCCACGTTTATGTGTATGATTTCGCCCTCTTTTGTTTCATAACGAATGTCCTCTTTCCAATCTAATTGAGCTTGTTCTCCAGGTGGAGTCTCAAACCTGATACTAGATTGTGTTGGATTCGATTTCTTTCCTTCTTTAAAATATGCTTGAAATTCAGGTTTACTTTGAATGTATCTACGAAAAGAAGATGCCGCACAATTCAAGTTATGGTTTTCTTTTAAATATTGCCAAAGAACTCTTTTATAATAAAAAATCTGTTTTGACTCTTTTGATAATAAATTCGAAATCACATCATAGTAAGCATCAATCTTAGAGGATTTACTTCTCGTCTTCTTTGGAGTATAGCCATTTAAGTACTTATCAATCGTACGTCGGTCCACATTTAATTCTTTCGCTAATTGATTCTTATTAATTCTCATTTTCAAATTCTCCATAAGTAATTTTAATCTCGGTAAGTCTAAAAGACTCTTAATCTCAAAATTTGTTTGAATATCTAATGAAATGTACATACCAATCCCCCCTGATTAGTATGTAGAATGGAGTCGAAACTGTACATCTTTATTTAATCAATCTTGTACATATTTAAGTTAGCATTTGTACTCAGTTAACTACTAAAGCGAATCTACTAACTAGCATGCTAGTTCTATGTTTACAACACTGCATCCTTTCTTCACTTACTACATTCTAAATTACTTCTAAAACTTCTAACCCACATCAATGTGTAAAAAATGAGACTGTCTCAAATTAAATGAAGAAAACCTACAAGGAAATTAGGATTTCTTACGGGTTTTTGTACGTTAAGAAATTATAAATTGGCAGCAGGAAGATTACTCTACTTAGATACCAATTCTAAGAATTAAGTATAAGTGCAACTACGACTCTGTCTTCGCCTAAAGGTTCGCCAATCGGCGAATTTTCTTTATGTTTTTTCTTGAATTGTCATCATATTTTGCCCAGTTTCAAAACCTTTTTATGTTATGTTATTAGTTTGAATAAGATTTCAAGCAGAATAAACAATTTTCCAACCAGATATAGAAATATTTCAACCAGTTTCAGTAGTATATCAACGGAGTTCACAACTTTATAAGCAAAGGGCAAAGTTCACAGAGTGTTCGCCCGAAACCAACACTATGAGTAATTTTTATAATAAAAAAGAACGTCTCAAAAGTACAGTGACCTTTGAGACATCCCTGGCGTAACTCAAGAAGAGTCCCACTTTTATAACTTGAATAAATCTTCACCTGAAAGAACTACTATTTCATTATGAACAAATTATTTTCGTTTGAACGTTACATAAATCGTATGATTCCTCGTTACGTTCGTAAATGTATAGGCATTGTTTTTAGCCTTCACATTCACTCCGTCTACCTTCAACGTAGCGATTATATAACCTTTTTTCGGTGTAATTTTGAACGTTTTATTTGTTCCGTTAGCCACTGTAACTTTGTTGCCCGGGCTAATTGTATCGTTTTTACCCGCAGTTACTGTAATCGTGTGAACGATTTGCTTAAATGTCACATGATTGTACGATTCTTCGTTATGTTAGTTAAAGTATAGGTGTTGCCTGTAAACTTCACATTCACACCATCTACCTTGATCGTATCAATCTTATTTCCTTTTTTCGGTGTAATCGTGAACGTTTTATTTGTTCCGTCAGCCATTGAAGCTTTACCGATTGGGAATTGTACCATTTTTACCCGTAGTTACTGTAATCGTGTGAATGATTTGCTTGAACGATACATTGATTGTATGATTCTTCGTTATGTTAATAAACGTGTAGGTACTTTTTATTAACTTGGCATTCACACCGTTAACCATTAATGAAGCGATTTCATATCTTTTTTTCGGCGTGATTGTAAACGTTTGATTGTCTCCGTGTTTCACATGTACACTGCCGCTTGGGCTAATCGTACCATTTTCTTTAAGAAAAACACTCTGTGTGATTGAATAGCCAGTTCCGTCCTTCACCATTTCCCTAATTGTCTCATAGCTATTACTTGCATCGTAATCAAGGGTGATTCTAAATAACCTTCATTCATTTTTGATTGATCCTTCACGGGGCTGTTCTAGAAAAAATAAACAGCTTTGAGAACAAAAATAAGACAAGAATACGAAATTGTATTCTTGTCTTTTATTAATTTTAAGGGAAAGTTTGTATTTTGAAAAAAGATTATCTAATCGTTGTACTTTCAAATAGGGTATTTAATCAATCTTCGTAATATCATAAACACTTTTTGAATTTATTCTGCCTGTTATTTCACTTTTTAAAGCTTGATAGACATTATACTTGTCCACTCACCATAGATTTTTTGTGTTCCAGCCAGTTTGTAAGAACGGATTTTGTAGTAGTATGTTTTACCTTTACCTAATCCTTTGTTCGTGTAATTAGTTGTTGTCACGCTAGTTAGGTGAGAATATGAACCTGTTTTTGAAGTTGCTTTTACAATTTCATAACCTGTTGCACCTGATACTTTTGACCAAGTTAGTTTTACACCATCTTTTCCAGATTTCGCTAATTTTACATGTCCTGGTTTAGCTGGAATAGAAACCCATTTTGCGTAAATTGTTGTGTTTGCTGTAACATGATCCTTCGCAAAGTTCCAAGCTACTTTACCAGAAGCGTCTTTGTACCATCCAAGGAATACGTAACCTTTTCTAGTCGGAGACTTCGGTTGACTAATTGTTCCATTGTAAATTGCTGTTTTTGAAGCAACTGAGCTTCCACCGTTACTATTAAATTTAACAGTATACTTGTTAATGTTCCATTTTGCATAAAGTGTAATGTTGCCAGCTAATTTTACAGAACTTCCTGCCGACGTTTTTAATGAAGCATCTTTATACCATCCAGCAAATGTATAACCCGTTTTTGTTGGTTTTGGTAAATTAATAACACTATTGTAATTCACAGTTTGAGCAGGAACTGTAGAACCTCCATTGCTTACATAGCTTACTTTATATGAGTTGATTTTCCACTTCGCATATAACGTAGTGTTGTTTGTAACTTTATCTTTTGTAAAGTTCCAAGGTAATGTACCTGCAGCATCCTCATACCATCCAACGAATGTGTAGCCTGTTCTCGTTGTTGTCGGTGCAGTGATTACAGTGTTGTAATTTGCAGATTTGTCAGCTACTTGGCTACCACCATTACTGTTAAAGTGAACCTTATAAGAGTTAACTTGCCACTTAGCGTATAGAACCATATCACCATCTACTTTGTCTGTTTCAAAGTTCCATGCTGTTTTACCTTCTGCATCTTTATACCATCCAACAAATGTATAGCCTGTTCTTGTTGGCTTTGATTTATCTAATAATGAATTGTACTCAGCTTTCACTGAAACTGCTAATCCCGCATCTTGTGTGTCATAGATAACAGTGTATTTAGCTGGTTTCCATTGTCCATAAATCGTTTTTGTTGAGTAAATTGAATTTGTGAATTCCCAAGGAATTGTACATTCTTCATCTGCAAACCAAGTTAAATCATAACCATGCACAGTCGGTGCTGTGATTCTACGTGCTACAATTTGATCTTTTGTTGCATCCTTCACTTCAGCAGGTGCATTCTTTGGCATTACGAAATGCACAGTATATCCATTTACAACTTTTTGTACTACTGTCACATCAGCATACTCTTTAGCTTTTACAGTAATCGTATAATCTTTAGCTCTTGTGAACAGACTCTGATTAAAAGTAATCGTACGATTTTCTTTATCTACATTGTATTTCGATGCGTCTACTGGAAGACCGTTGATGTTAATGCCAGTAATCGCATTTGCCCAATCTTTGTCAATGAACTCTAATACTATATCGTTGCCTACTGCATTATCTGTTGTATCTACTGTAACAACAGACCCAGCTAATGCATATTTCGCATAAAGTTTGATTGGTTTTGTCACAATGTTATCAAAATCATAAGGTTCTGTTAAATTTTGATCCGTATACCAACCATAGAACTTGTAACCCACTTTTGTTGGATCAACTGGTTTTGTCGCATTTCTATCTACGATTTGAGCTGAAACTGGGTCTCCACCATTTGATTCAAATGAAACTGTGTAACCAATAACTTGGTCAACCACTACAACATCTTTATACCCCTCTGAAACAATCGTTACGTTGACTTTTTGTCCAACCGTGAATAGAGCAGCTTTAAGGGTGATGCTATTATTAGTAATTGTGTAATCCTTATTCAACTCTAAAGTTTTTGTACCAATTTTTATAGCTTTGATATTATTTTTCCATGTTCCATCATCAGTGAATGGTAACGTAATATCGCTTCCAACAATGTTTCCAACAACGTCTTTATTCACAGTAGGTGGAACCTTTATCCAACATAGATAGAAAGTAGAATTATCTGTTAATACTTTCGGATTTGTTGTAATATCTGACTTCTTGTCACTTGAATTAGCTGCATCCAAATAAAGGTCTGGACTAATCGTTAAATTACCATTCGTTACATGTGTTGCACCTGTAGACATATTTGGCGCATTTGTTTTTCCATTAACTAACGCGTCAGCAAAGAATGTGTCAGTTGCAGTTTTTAACGTACCACCGTTTAAATCAACATGGCGTCTATAACCAAGAAGAATACTTGGAATTGTAACCGTCTCTCCTGTTGTAGAAGTTATCTTTAACGAATACCCTCTGATCCCGCCATTATTTCCAAGAGTTGGCATTTCACTGAAGGCAAACTTTTCACCTGGTTTATTTTGACCTGCTTGAACAGCTTGATCATGTGTAGCCGTTGTGAATGATAGAATCCCGTTACTTCCGTTAGATGCTAAGTCATACGTACTTGGGTCTAACGTATACTTTGTCGGATCCGTATCTGTTGTGCCATCGCTCTTCATTCCATAGAATGTCGCTTCAATATTTGCAATTTTATCTTTTCCTGTTAACCAAGAAACATTCGTTAAATAATCTGGGATGTTGATTTTTAAATCGCCTTCTCCAAGCACCCAACCGTTACCACTTGCATTTGTGTTACTTGGGTCGAATTTCGCTCCATTCGGATTCGATTTATCAACAGGTGAATAACTTTGAGTCGTATTCATTTGCCATTTTGCATAAACTGTTTTGTCTTCAGTTTGAATAGATGATCCTGGATCCCATTGTGTTGTACCTGATGCTTCATTATACCAACCAAGGAACGTATAGCCTGGTTTCGTTGGGGCAGGAGTATTATATGCTATCAAATTACTGTTCGGGCCATTTGATCTACTTGCGCTTGCTTTAAATCCTATCGCCATCGGATTAATCGGCGTTCCTCCTTGGCTGTTAAACGTAACACTATATCCAACAGGTTGTTGACCCGTGTAAACTGGATCAGAACCAGCAATTACATCTGGATAAACAGTACCATCTGCACCTTGTGAACTGATGGTAAATTTGTAAAGTTGTGGTAGATAACTTGTTCCACCTGGGTCTACAGTTGCATTATTATAGGTTTTACCATCATTCGGATTAAGAGTCGCATTCGTCATAAATGTTTTTGCGTTAAACGTAATTTTCCCAGGCTTACTTATGTCGTAATATTTTTGATTCGTATCTGGATTGATCAAATTAGTGATATCCATACTTAATTTACCGTTCGTTGTCACAATCACTTTATTAATTCCATTTCGCCATTTCGCATCTTCTGTGAAGTTTAATGTTAAATCCTTTCCAATATGCGCCACTGTTGGGTCAGTGATAATCGGAATCGCTGGCGTCGGAATTGGAACCGATGAGATTGTTAATGATTTCGTTACATCTTGGTATCCTGCCGCTTTTATTGTCATTGTATAATTTGTTGCCGTTGGGAATAACGATCCAGGGAACGTAATTTTTGATGGCATTGTTGCCGATTGGCCACTTGCATCCGTATACTGATATCCTGGATTGATTGTCACTAAATTGGTTACATCAGTAGAACCTAACATGATTTTTGTAATTGATTTTCTCCACTTTAAATCGTCTACGAACACAGCACTTGTTGGAGAAAGTGAAATTGTTGCTCCATTTTGTAAATCTTCTAACTTCGGTGTTGATACGATTTGCTGAGCTGGAGCTGGGAAATTAAGCTTTTGCATAACTTGCTCTAATGTGTCACCAGCATTTAATGTAATTGAACCTGCATAATCAGTTGTAAAATTCGTATCTTTATCTACCGTTAATTGTGCAGTTGGGACACTTAACCCTGCATCAATTGCACTTTGATTTTTGATACCAAAGTTTTTAAAGATGAAGTAGAAATCATTGTAATCGATTCCATAGCCAAAACCACTTGGCTTAATCCAGTAAATATCTGCATCACGATTTGTGTTTAAGAATGCAGTTTTGTTAGCTAATTTATTATCTGGATTATCAACATTATTTAAGTTTTTATATTGATAATAAACATCGATTTCTTTCAGTAAATCTTTCATATCGATGACGTTATCGCCATTGACATCTCCACCTAATAGAATTGGGAAAAGACCTGGAAGATCTTTGACGGTACCTGATTGATAACCGAATTTGTTTTCACCAATTACTGGTGTTTTTGCGTATCCTTTAAAATGTCCCGGTACGCTTGCTTCCATAGAATATGGTTTATTACTTACATCTGCTGTCACCGCATAATATGGATTAATAAACGTATAGGCCATTGTGTTATTAAATGATGTCGGTTGATCCGTTGTAAATTTTTTGCCTTGATCATCCGTCACCGTTACCTTCGCACCTGAATCAACTGTGAATTGTGGATAATTGTTATTTACGTTATTTCTTGCGAAAGATTCCGCTGCCACACGTCCTCTAATTAAAGAAGTGTTCTGTCTTACATAAGGTTCATTCGTTGGGAACCATGCGATTTCTGTATCTTCACCTGATAATGTTAAATTCGCTTGTAATAATTGATATGGGAATGGTCCCGTAATCGGATCAGGGCTTGTATAGGTCACATCTGCTTCTAATATTGGCATATCATGGTCAAGTGCACCTGCTGCTCCTATATTAGAAAGTGTCACATCTGTTGTTTTTCCAACTTGATAGTTTGGATGAACATAAGGTTGACCTACAGTAAGAACCTTAGTTGGATCAATCCCTTTACTAATAAGGTAATTTTTATACACGTCTGTTAGTCGGATATTACTGTATTGGTAGACCTTATTATCATTCAGTAAAAATTTACCGCCAGTCATTCCAACACCGTAGTGTGTTGTCATTGTCATTTTGAATGGTTTATTCGCATCAACAACCAATTTATCTTCGTTACCTGGTCCTGCATCTACTCCATTAGATGAAGTTAAAGTAACATACGGATTTCCCTTTTTAATAAAGTAATAGGTTTGATCATTTATACTATCACTTTCACCGGAATAATCAACTGGGTCAATAATAAATTGACTTCCCCATTTATTTGTAAGGTCTTCAGCAGTCACACCAAAATGGAAACGACCTTTCGCATTGGTATTGAAGTACACTGTTGGGAACATACTGTCTTGATAACCTACAACACTGTTCAAGCCTTGATCAACAGGAACTGGTGTACCATCTGTAGGGCTTGGCACAGACGTTTCCCCGTTAGCTTTCATTACGTCAATGTTCGAATCATAAACTGTACCCGTGAACCCTTTAATTTCTTGTCCAGGTAGATACCCTGTCGGATCAATTTCATAAATCCCACCCTTGGAGTCTGCATCCATCGTCATTGTTGGTGGTGTACCGTCAACATATAGCGTATCTTCCGCTGTGTAACGTTGTCCATCTTTACCAGTTGCTATCATCTCAAGAGAGTATGCGCCTTCTGGTAACACTTGTAAGTCTGTTGAAATGCCAGACTGATCATACGTTCCATCGTATGCCTTTGTAAATGGAAGATACCATCCATTAAATAGAGTGATACGTGGGCCGTATTGGACACCAGGGATGATATCACTACCGTTGGATAAGGAGTTAGCTACCCCTATATATTTTCCGTCTTTGTCTTTTACTAGGATATAGTAGTTATCCATTTCGTTATTTACTGAAAAATTATAAGCAGAAAGATTTCCTACACTAGTCGATTTTATCGCGACTTGGAAATTATTAATGCCTTTTTCCGCAACTGTAATCGTAAACGGAACGCGATAAGACTCTGATGAATCAGCTGTGTTTACAAGGTTAATATACCCTTCGTAAGTGCCCTCTAATGCATTTGATGGTACTGTAATTTTGGCTGTTGCTTTAACAGTACTTCCACCACCAACATTAATGTTTGTCACGTTTTGTCCACCGACAGTAAAATCGACTTTTACATCATTTCCAGTGCCTGGACCTACTTTATTCGATCCAGCAAATTTTGTTGATATAAACTCAGTACTTACTTTAAATGATTTACTGCTATTTCCTTGGTTAGAAACATTAAAATCTTTTGAAGAAACAACATCATCTGAGCCGTTCGTTGCACCTTCTCCTCTACCTTTAAAACCAAAGAACATACTTCCAGTAAGGTTATCTACTTCATGTAGAGTTGATGCATCTGATAGATTATCCGCCGTAATTGCTTTATCTAACACTTGAATTTTCACATCTGTCGCAATTGCACGAGCAGGATCAACACGTCCAGCACCTACTTGGTAGACACTATAACTCTTTGAATCTGTATCAATACTTTTAGCTGTATTCATTAACACCGCTTTTACATCTGCAGGTGTATAATCTGGATGTGCAGCTTTAATTAAAGCTGAAATACCAGCAACGTGTGGAGTTGCCATTGATGTACCAGACATAATTTGATAACCAAGTTTATAATCATGTGCTGCATTTGGCTCCCAAATATCGTATGGAGCTGTTGAAGAAATATCAACACCAGGCGCTACAACATCAGGTTTAATTGTCCAATCTTTAACTGGACCTGTTGAGCTAAAACTTGCCAATTCATCCCCACTTTTACTAATATAAGCATCAAGTGTCGATGGGAAAGTAATGCTTGCAGTTTTAGGATCTTTTTTAATCGCATCAGATAATGCTTGTCCTTGTGCTTGTGTTAATGAAATGGAATAAACATTATCCATGCTGACACCTAAGAAACTAGGTATAAAGCCTTGGCTATCAGTATCATCCGTATTATCCCAAATAATCATACCCGCTGCTCCAGCGTTTTTAGCATTTGCCATTTTTGTTTGTAAATAGTCAACGCCACGCTTTACTAAAACAAGTTTACCTTTGACATCAATTCCACTATAATCTGCTTCACTTCCTAAACCAACATCAACAATCGGAAGTGTTTGACCTTTATAAGCATCGTCTGCTTGTGAAAAGTTTTTACCGAATAAACGTGCTTTATAAGAAGTTGAACCATTCTTAATGGTCATTGTTGCAATATCTTCAGGGATTGTACTTGCACCTACAGTAATTGCTAGTGCTGAAGCTCCTGGTGAACCGACT
The DNA here is from genome assembly GCF_002556365.1 of Bacillus sp. AFS002410. Classification (NCBI taxonomy): domain Bacteria; kingdom Bacillati; phylum Bacillota; class Bacilli; order Caryophanales; family Bacillaceae; genus Bacillus; species Bacillus sp. AFS002410. The sequence continues at coordinate 283 of NZ_NUEU01000100.1, read as the reverse complement.
GTAGCTTGCCCAGGGCCACTATTACCTGCAGCAACATCACACACAACTCCAGCTAAAGTAGCATTGTTAATCGCAATGCTTGTTGGGTATAGTGGATCATTAACACTTGCACCAAGTGATAAATTAATTACATCCATATGATCTTTTGCAGCTTGATCGATACCACTTAATACAGATTCCGTTGTTCCATGTCCTCCTGGTCCTAATACACGATAACCATGAAGCTCTACATCAGGTGCTACCCCGTTTGCCGAATAAGCATCGTTATTATTCGTCGTATTTG
>NZ_NUEU01000099.1:0-94641 GCF_002556365.1 Bacillus sp. AFS002410 | reverse complement strand
TGAACTATATGTTAAAGAGTTTTTAATAAAAAATAAATTAAATATTAAAAAAATACTTTTTTTTCTGAAAAATATGTAGTATATTGAAAAAGTAATAAGTGATTTTTCAGAAAAATAAGTAAATTATATGATGAATCACAAATATTCGGAGGTGCTCTTATGAAGCGTAGATTAGCAACAACTGTTTCAAGTTTATTAGTATTAAGTACGGTACTAGCAGCTTGTGGCAAAGACACAGAAACAACGGCAACTAATACTCAGAAAGATAAAAAGCAAACGTTAAGATTAACTACCACCACTGAGATTCCTTCTATGGATTCAGCAAAAACTACTGATTCAATGTCATTCGAAGTTTTAGACAATGTAAATGAAGGTTTACTTCGTTTAGGACAAGATGACGCAGTAGTAGATGGCGTTGCTAAGAAAGACTCGATCGAAGTTAGTAAAGATGGACTTACTTATACTTTCCATTTACGTGATACAAAATGGTCTAATGGTGAGCCAGTGACAGCTAAAGACTTCGTTTACGGTTGGCAACGTGCTGTAGATCCTAAAACTGCATCTGAATATTCATTCATTTTATACTATGTGAAAAATGCTGAGGCTATTTTCAATGGTAAAATGCCATTAGATCAATTAGGTGTTAAAGCAATTGACGATAAAACTTTACAGGTTACTTTAGAACAACCTACACCGTATTTCTTACAATTAACAACTTTTGGTACATACTTACCTGAAAACCAAAAGTGGGTTGAGTCTAAAGGAGATAAATATGGTTTAGAAGCAAATACTCAATTATATAATGGTCCATTTGTTTTAAGCGACTGGAAACATGAGCAAAGCTTTACATTAAAGAAAAACGAAAAGTATTGGGACAAAGACGTTGTTAAATTAGATGAGATTAAATACAATGTAGTTAAAGATACTTCAGCAGCTGTTAACTTATATCAAAACGGTGATCTTGACAAAGTTATGGTAGATTCTGAGTTCGTTGATAAATATAAAAACGATCCAGATTACAAAACTCAATTAGATGCTCGTTTAGTATTCTTCCGTTTCAATGAAAAACTACCACTTTTCAAAAATGCTAAGGTTCGTCAAGCGTTTGACTTAGCTTATGATAAAGAAGCTATTACTTCATCTATTTTAAATGACGGTTCTAAACCTGCATATTGGTTAGTACCATCTGAGTGGGTAAAAGGTCCAGATCAAAAAGATTTCCGTGATCATAATGGAGACTTCAATAAATATAATGTGAAGGAAGCTCAAAAATTATGGTCTGAAGCTAAGAAAGAACTAGGCAAAAATAAAATTGAATTAAAAATGCTTTCATATGATGATACAACTCGTAAAAAAGCAGCTGAGTATGTCGCTGGTGAGCTTATGAAGAACTTACCTGGCTTAACAATTACAGTAGCTCCACAACCGTTTGAAATCAAACTTGATTCAGAGAAAAAATTAGACTATGACTTCTCATTCTCAGGTTGGGGACCAGATTATCCAGATCCAATGACATTCATTGATATGTTCTTATCAAACAGCCCATTCAATGAGATGGCATACAATAATCCAAAATATGATGAATTAGTAAATGCTGCGAAAAAAGAAGCAGATCCACAAAAACGTTGGGAAGATATGGTACAAGCTGAGAAAGTTATCATGGATGAAGCTGGTATCTCTCCAATTTACCAACGCGGACGCGCTTATTTAGAAAAGAAATCAGTTAAAGGTATTATTGCGCACAAATTTGGAGGAGATTTCTCTTACAAATGGGCGTCTAACGAAAAATAATATTATTGGGGCCAGCCTAAAAGTCAGTGTAGCTGACGCTTAGGCGGCCCTTATTTAAATTTTCCATGTGTCTCGAAGAAAAATGAGGGATCTAAGATGACTTTTTTCTATATATATAAAAAGGGAAAATTCTAAACTCCACAAAATTACAAATTAAATCAATTTCTTATTCAAAGGTTGTCTATATAGACAACCTTTGTTTTTTCGTTAAAAACTAAAATGTTAATTTAATAGAATAAGAACATCAAAATTATTTTACTCCTAAAAATGGCTGGAAATTATCTAATTCTTATATGTTCCAAGAGTAACAAAAAAGGCAATTGTGGGAAGTTATTTAGCTCATAACAGGTTCGTGAGTAAGAAAAAAGGGTAAATGGGTGATTTATTTAACTCATAAAGGGTTCATGAGTAACAAAAAATGGGGAAATCTTGAGAGTTTATCCTGTAATTAAATTTAGTTAACTTCTATCCAAATATACGTTTGATGATTTCTCCGTGGATAAACAATTGAAAAATGGAACTAGACTAGCTGGTTTTTATGCTGGTACTTTTTTGATTAATTACCTCATTTTTCCGAATTATTTGAACAAATTACTTCGAACTACGAAAAAAATTAATTGGTTCAGAGACGTCCCATAGATTTCCAAACATATTAAATAGAGGGGGAATAATTGGAAAAACAAAAAAGTCGTTCAAAAAAATTTGGTTTTATTGGTCAACTTCAAAAAGAAATGAATCAGGACCACGTGGAAATCCTAATCTTTTCTCGTTTTTTAAAGGATTATTTTCTCAATTTAATATTAAATTTCGGTAATTTGTGAATAACAAATTACCCGAAAGTGAATGTTAAAGGGTGTCCAGTTGGAACAGGTTTTAAAAAGATGGACTAGATCATGATATTTTCTGCAGTTGATTATCCAATATAAATAGTCTATTTTTAGACTTTTTTAAAAAAAATATACATATTTGTCCCACTTAAATCATTTATTGAAATTGGGGCAATTATTAAAATTTTTCGTTAAAACTGCAAAAAATAATACAAAAATGTATTGTTAATTACAAAAAAGTAAACTTTTATTCAGATTTTTTAATATTTTTTGAAAAAAATGTCGAATTAGTGTTGATATTTTCTAAAAAGTATGTAAAATGAAAGTATGTTAAATATTATTAACTGTTCGAACAGTGAAAATTGTTTGAATATTTTAATAGTTTTTAAGTCTAATTGTTTAATTTTGGGGAGGCAATTCTAATGAAAAAGAAGGTATCGTATTTTCTATCTTTATCAGTTGCTGTGAGCATGCTTTTATCTGCATGTAACTCAGACAACTCAAATGATGGTAAAAAAGAAACAGCAAAAGCAAAACCACAAGTATTGAACTTACTAGGCGGAGCTGAACTACCAGGTCTTGATTCTAGTACTTCTACTGATGCAGAATCTTTCAACGTTTTAGGTAACATTATGGAAGGATTAAATGTATTAGGTGATGGTGACGTAGTAAAACCTGGTATCGCAGAAACTACTGATAAGTCAGCTGATGGTTTAACTTATACATTCCACTTACGTGATGCTAAATGGTCTAATGGTGACCCTGTAACTGCAGCAGACTTCGTTTACGCTTGGAAACGCGCTGCAGATCCAAAAGTTGCTTCTGAGTATGCATTCATGATGAATGTATTACAAAACGGTGAAGATGTTACTACTGGTAAAAAACCAGTTGACCAATTAGGAGTTAAAGCAATCGATGATAAAACTTTAGAAGTTAAATTAGCGAAAGCTATTCCATATTTCGATTCTTTAGTAACATTCCCAACATTCTTACCATTAAATCAAAAGTATGTTGAATCTCAAGGTAAAAATTATGCTTTAGAAGCTGGAAACATGATCTTCGACGGTCCTTTCCAAATGAAAGAATGGAAGCATGATGAAAGCTATAAATTAGTTAAAAACGATGAGTACTATGATGCTGCTAGCGTAAAATTAAAAGAAGTAAACTTTAAAATCGTAAAAGACCCAGGAACTGGTGTTAACCTTTATGAAACAGGTGCAGTTGACCGTGCAGGTTTAACAGCAGAGTATGTTGATAAATATAAAAACAACCCTGATTACGGAACTACTAAAGAGCCAACAGTATTCTTCTTACGTGTAAACGAAGAGAAAAATCCAGCTCTTAAAAACGTAAACATCCGTAAAGCATTAAACGAAGCATTTAACCGTGAAGATATTACTGGAACTATTTTAAATAACGGTTCAGTACCATTATATGGTTTAGCTCCAAGTAACTTCTTAGATGCAAACGGTAAAGATTTCCGTGAAGCTTCTGGCGATTTAGTTAAATACGATCCAGCTGATGCTAAAACATTATGGGCACAAGGCTTAAAAGAAATTGGTAAGAAAGATGTAACAATCGAATTATTAGGATCAGATACTGATACTAACAAAAAAATTAGTGAATACCTACAAGGTGAATTAACTAAAAACTTACCAGGATTAAAAATTAACATTAAATCAGTTCCATTTGCACAACAATTAGATTTAAACTCTAAGAAAGATTATGAAGTATCATTCGGCGGATGGGGTCCAGACTACAAAGATCCTATGACATTCTTCGATATGTGGACTTCTAAGAGCCCATTCAACCAAATGGGATTCGCAAATGCTGAGTATGATAACTTAATCACTCAAGCTGGTGGACCATTATTATTAGATCCAGCTAAACGTACTGACGCATTCTTAAAAGCAGAAAAAATCTTAGTACAAGACAATGCTGCGATTCTTCCGATTTACCAACGTGCTCTTGCATACGTTATGAAACCAAAAGTACATGGCTTAATTGAGCATTCATTTGGTTCAGACTTCACTTACAAATACGTTGAAATTAAATAATAAGAAATAATAAAAGGCTGCTCCATAGTCAGGTCACTGACTTGGACAGCCTTTTTTTTTATGATAGAGGATAGAGCTTTCAACACGGCTCGTAGAATCAACAAAATCAAATACGTAAAATAAGGAAGGAACATCAAAATTATAGATGATTATTGTATTTGGCACTGTAAAATCAATTAAATCCAAAATTACTTAATTTTGACATATTTTAACTTCCTTTGTATTATCATTGTAGTACAAGTTGTTTTTTAGGGAGGAGGATCCTATTGACAAATATCATACATCAGATATTAGATTTTTTTGCATCATTAGGATATTTAGGGGTTGCATTAGGATTAATGATTGAAGTTATTCCGAGTGAAATCGTTTTAGCCTATGCTGGTTATCTTGTAGCTGGAGGGCATATAAATTTTGTTGGAGCAGTGGTAGCAGGAGTAATAGGGGGAACTATTGCACAATTATTTTTATATTGGTTAGGTTATTTTGGTGGTCGACCAATTATTGAAAAATATGGTAAATATATTTTAATTAATAAGCATCACCTTGATTTAGCTGAAAAATGGTTTTCGAAATATGGTGTAGGAGTCGTATTTACGGCACGTTTTATTCCAATTGTAAGACATGCTATATCGATTCCAGCAGGACTTGCAAAGATGCCAATAGGCAAATTTAGTCTTTATACAGTAATTGCGATCATTCCATGGTCAATCCTTTTTGTATTAATAGGTGAGAAACTAGGTAAAAACTGGGAAACAGCTAAGGAAGTATTGACTCCATATACTCCAATGATTGCAGTCATAGCAGCTGCGTTATTAGTTGTGTACTTTTTAATAAAAAAGTTAGTTTCAAAAAATAGAAATTTAAAATAAAAATGATTTGTTTTGCGTGATATTACATATAATATGATAAATTTCAATTGGAAGGATGATTTTTATGTATTCTATGTCGTATGATGTATTAAAATCTGATATTTTAAATACTCTTACAAATGTTCAAAATCAATTAAATTCGGAAGATTATTCCGTACATACAAAAGAACAGCTTCAGAGCCAATTGGAAGTTTATCAATATGTTGATGAATTAAGTGATATGCATTATTTTTATAAAAGTGGATATTAAAAACTGGGTCACTATAAGTGGCCTTTTTCTTTATTTATGAATAGTATAAATGCTTACTAAAATAGCAGCTGAAAGCGCTTGTTTATTAGAATTTAGACTTTCTTTTTAATAAAGGTTGAAACATATAAAAATGTTTCGTATGCTATTATTGTGTAGGTTTTGTTTTAGAATTAGAGGTGAATTAAGATGCTAAATTTTTATGTTTCAGATGCACAAGGAAAACTAAATCAAGTCGACGTAATCGAAAAAGGTTGCTGGATCAATGCAATCAATCCAACAGAGCAAGAAATTCAATATCTAGTTCAAAAGCTTGACTTAGATTTAGATTTTATTAAAGACCCACTTGATGATGAAGAGCGTTCAAGGATAGAGGTCGAAGGGGAACACACTCTAATAATTGTTGATATTCCAATTGTAGCTCATGATGATAATGGGCATACGATTTTTGATACAATACCAATCGGGATGATTATTTCGTCTAGTACGTTTGTTACAATCTGTTTAAGTGAAAATCCAATTTTTGAAAGATTTATTTACCAAAAAGTAAAAGGCTTTTTTACTTTTAAAAAGACGAGATTTGCACTTCAACTGTTGCATACAACATCAACCTATTATTTACGATATCTTAAACAAATTAATCGCAAAACTAATGAAATTGAAGCTGAATTACATCAATCAACACGAAATCAAGAATTGTTCACAATGCTGAACCTTGAAAAAAGTTTAGTTTATTTTACTACTTCACTAAAATCGAATAAAATCGTCATGCAAAAGATTCTTAAAGGGAATATTTTAAAAATGTATGAAGATGATGAAGATCTATTAGAAGATGTAATTATTGAAAATAAACAAGCAATAGAAATGGCAGAGGTTTATAGCAATATCCTAAGTGGGATGATGAACACATTTGCTTCAGTTATTTCAAATAATTTAAATATTGTAATGAAATTTTTAACTTCTATTACAATTATTTTATCCATTCCAACAATGGTATCAAGTTTTTATGGAATGAACGTTGATAACATACCATTATCCAAAATACCACATGCGTTTCCAATCGTAATTGGTATTTCTGCGATATTATCAACAACTATTGCACTAATATTTTGGAAAAAAAGGTACTTTTAACTCACAAAGCCGCCGGTCATTCGGAGGTTTTGTGAGTTTTCATTTTTAAAAGTACAATGGGAGAGAGAATATGATTACGAATATGAATTTTTACCATTCATTCTTACAAATGAATACTATATTTATTTCGATTGTAGTCGAAGCACTACCATTCATTTTAATCGGAGTATTTATTTCTGGGATTATTCAAATTTTTATTACTGAAGAAATGTTATATAAAATAATACCGAAGAATAGATATTTAGCAGTTTTAGTTGCTATTTTACTAGGATTTATTTTCCCAGGTTGTGAGTGTGGAATCGTACCAATCGTAAGTAGATTAATTAAAAAAGGCGTTCCTCACTATGTAGCTGTAGCATTTATGTTAACAGGTCCAATTATTAATCCAATTGTACTGTTTGCTACATTTATTGCTTTTGGTAATAGTATTCAAATGGTTATTTATCGCGCTGGGGCTGCAATGATTGTTGCTTATATTATTGGGATTGTATTATCATATTTGAAAATTGATAATCCATTAAAAAATAATTTAGTGACAATTCCTGTAGACAATTCAGTACCGGTTAAAAAGAAATTATGGAGCGTTTGTGTACATGCTATTGAAGAATTTTTCTCGATGGGTAAATTCTTAATTTTAGGTGCTTTTATTGCCGCTTTTGTACAAACATTTATACCTACTGCTACTTTAATGCATATTGGTAATGGACAAGTAGCTAGTATTCTAGTAATGATGGCATTAGCGTTTATCTTATCACTATGTTCTGAAGCTGATGCATTTGTTGCATCTTCGTTTCTAAGTACGTTTTCGTTAAACTCCATCGTCGCATTTATGGTTGTTGGTCCAATGATCGATATAAAAAATACATTAATGTTATTCCAACATTTCAAAAGTCGTTATGTATTAATTATTATTGGATTAGTAATTTCTTTAACATTTATCACTACACTATTAATTTAAGGGAGAATCGATATGGCAAGAGCATATGTACTTTTAGGATTTACCTTCTTTTTAATGCAATTGCATATTAAGGGTACGATCTCAAAATATATTAATATGAAATACTCTTATTTATCTCTGACAGCTGGGATATTATTTGCTTTTCTAACGATCATACAAGTTATTCATGTTTTAAGGACTAGTCGTGATGAAGGTGAAAACCATGACCACGACCATGATCATGACCACAGCCACTCTCATGATCATCAATGTGATCATACTTGTGTGCATGGGCATGTTCATAAAGAAGCAAAAGGCTTTAAAAAGTTGTTAAATGGATTAGTCTTTATTTTCCCATTATTTACAGGTATTTTCTTACCTGTTGCAACTTTAGATTCGACAATTGTTCACGCAAAGGGCTTCCATTTTCCTGTTTCTGAACCAGGTAATAATGATCCATTTATGGAAAGACAATATTTAAAACCTGATTTAAGTATTTATTATGGACAAGAAGGCTATCAACAATTAATTAAACAAGAATCAAAAGAATATATTAATAAACAAAGTATCGTTTTGAATGATTATGACTTTCTTAAAGGAATGGAAGTTCTATATGATGAGCCTGGAAAGTATTTAGGAAAACAACTAACTTATAAAGGTTTTATTTATCATGAAAAAAGCTTAAATAAAAATCAAGTTTTCTTATTTAGGTTTGGAATCATTCACTGTGTCGCTGATTCAGGTGTATATGGATTGCTTATTAACTTACCTGATAATCAAAAGTTTAAAAATGATCAGTGGATTGAAGTTACAGGTAATATACAACAAATGTACTATCAACCATTTAAAGTTAATATTCCTTATGTAGAAGCGACCAAAATTAAGGAGATTCAACCACCAAAAGATGAATATGTTTATCGTAATAAATAAAATGAGCCCAAGTGGCTCATTTATTTTACATTTTTGGTTAAATAACTAAACAATTCATTCAAAAACAAGGGTTTTTAAAATTTCATTTACCGAAAACATAAAAATAATTTAAAAAACTTGTTTATATCTAGACATGTACACATTCAATATCTAAATTTTTACGTATGTTATAAATGTACAATAAATAATTATAGAGGTGTTTTTAAATGTGGGGATTTTGTGGTTGCAATCGTAGAGAAGAGAGAGAAGAAGTATCTCCAGTGAGAGATATGAGAGAGTTTGTTGAAGTTCGTAGACCATGTTGTGAATGCAAAGAAGATGACAGAGTTATGGAAGTAAGAATGGAAGAAATGAAAGAAGTTGAACCTGCTATGAATGAGCGCAAAGGCTGTGGATGCAGAAAAAATAGAAGAAGATCAAACAACAATTCTATGGTATCACCTGCAGAAAGCTCATTCTGTCAAAGACAATTAGACGCTGCTAGAAATGGTTGCGTTGTAAATCCGTTAACTAACTTCAGTCGTTGTAGATAGTTTAAGATTTAGAAACTTACTTGTTAAATAAATATACGAACTTTTTTCTAGGAGGTGTCTATTAAGACATCTCTTTTTTATTTTCAATTATAAAAAGCGAGCAAACTAGGGTCGAAGCCAACAAATGTATTCATTTATTTAATAGTTCTAATTTATAATAATGATTTAATAAATTTTCAATTCTATTTTATAGGGCTTGTACATACGTTTTATTAGAGGTGATTTGATGAGACAATCTATTTATATTAAATCTATTAATCTTAAACGTGTGACGGCAAGTGTCTTCGTAGGCATTGTCTTATTATTTTTGTTGGCAAGTTTATTTGTAACATCAATGAAAAATACAAAATCATACTATATTCATCAATGGTTCGAAAAAATGAGTTATGAAGGATTTATTAAAGCATTTGAGTACGAAAACGGTCACTTTAAGTTAGGTAACGAATCGAAAAAAGATGGACAACCTATCACGAATATACTATTTTCGTTTATTACAAATATTAGACTGTATGACCCAAAAAGTTTATTAGTACATGAAATATCTAGTATGACAAAATTTGAAAATAATATTTTAGTTGCCGGTGAAGGCATTGATTTTACAAATCTACCAATCGAATCGAGTTTAACATTGGCAGAAATTAACCAAAATCCAAATGTTAAAGATCCAGTAAATGAGCCAATTAAAAATCCAGCAAATCCACCATCAAAAACGACAAATGGAAAAGATGTATTTTTTATTTACCACACGCATAGTTGGGAATCCTTTTTACCTTTAATTCCTGGTGCGAAGGAACCTAATCAAGCATCATCTCCGAAAGTAAATGTAAGCTTATTAGGTGAGCGGTTGAAGAATAATTTAGAAGCAAATGGAATCGGTGCAATTGATGATAAAACGAATATTGGAGCTGAATTAACGAAAAGACATTGGGATTGGGGAAAATCATATAAAATGTCAAGACTGGTTGTAGAAAATGCGCTTTCACAAGATAAGGATTTAAATTATCTAATTGACATTCATCGTGATGATCAAAGGGGTAAAGTGACAACTACCGAGATAGATGGTCAAAAATATGCAAAGCTATACTTTATTGTCGGTGTAGAAAACAAAAATTATCAAAAGAATTTAGCTTTAGCAAAAGATTTAAATAGTGAAATCATGAAATTTAACAAAGGATTAACACGCGGAATTTATAGTAAAAACTATAAGCAAGGAAATGGAGTATACAACCAAGACTTATCTCCTAACTCGATCCTAATAGAGGTCGGTGGAGTTGATAATACATTACCTGAACTATATCGAACAATTGACTTACTTTCAGATATTTTAAGCAAATACTACTGGGATCATCAGTAAAAGTAAGTGAGCGGCTAATAGAGGGTGTCCTAAGGGGCATCCTCATTTTTCTATTTATAGAGTAGTTACAAAAATCGAAGTGCAGTTAAAAAGCCTGAGCTATACAAATAAAGCAGTGAAATGGGCAAATAAGGAATTAGAAACTGCAAATAAAGATCTAAGTGCAAATAAAATTAGTAAAACTGCAATTAATTTCCCAGAAAACTCAAATTAGATCGGCTAATAATTATACCGGTTAGGGTAACTCGCGATTAATAATAACTATATTAAAATGGAAACTCATAAGTTTGCTCTAAATCGTTCTATACTCACTAAAAAAGTGGGGGAATCTACCGAAAAACAAGAAATGGAGATCATAAAATCAATCCTCCTTGAAAAACACCACTAAAATACACACCAATTTAATCTCAACAAAGTTTCTTGAATTCAAATAGTGGGTGGCGGCTATTTGTCTGTTACGATGACTGTTAGTTAGCTCACTTTTTTTATCCTATCCCATCGATAACATATCCTTCATTAAATTGTAAAGAATACATAGTAAATAGATTTTTAATCGTAGATGGAGGGATCGATATGAAGAGAGGGTTTATTGTCATTTTATTAACGTGTTTAATTGTAGCCTCGAAACCGGCTAGTTCGTTTGCAGTTCAGAATGAAGTATTAGAGGATGCGGTATTATCAATCTTATTTCCTAGTATAAATAGTCGTTTATATAAAATTTTTGGTCCAGGTGAACAATATAATTGTGCGGCAATCACGAATATAAAAAAGAAATATAATGGTACATACGTATTTGAAGCAACTATTCAACTTGTTGCATATAAACAAAATCAACAGCCGCCTTACACTCTAGTTAAATTTAATTTTACAAATGATAATGGTGAGTGGAATATTCGTTCTGTTACGCAAGAACCAATTCAAACAAAAACAACTTCTATATGTAGACCTCCTGTTTAACGAATTTAAAAGGATGAAAAAGTGGTATTTTGGCAAAAAATGTAAAACTATATTAGGTAAAAAGAATGAAATTTATCATTTTAGATGATAAAATTAGTATAAAATATGATATGATAAAGAAAAAATTTAAAGGTGGCAATATCGTTGGCGGGAATTGATTCAATAAAGGAGATTATCTATATATATGGTGATAAGCATAATCATTGCTTTATAACATCTGGAATAAATTATAAAGAGTTTGTTCAAGGACTTCCTTTTCCACTTCAAAACATTCTTTTGCTAAAACACGATATTCAATGGTCTGATTTTAATTTAAATTCCTCTTTTTATTATGTAGAAAGAGAGGATATTAATAAATTTATAATGGAACATGACGAGCATGATGATCTTTGTTGGATTGATTTTGAAGAATTAGCAGATTTGGACGAATTAGAGCCTAAAGAAATAGCAGAATTACTTTATCTTGCTCACAAAAAAGAACCATTACAAAAACCATTTATACCTAGACTAAATAATTCTTTTGCATACATGAATATAAGCGACGGAATGTACCAAAAGGTCTATTATAAACGAATTAATGATTTTATCTTTATGCTTTGTAATGTTATATCTTATAAAATTACTCAACTTCAGAGACGAAGTATAAATATATTTAATCGTTCAAAACAAATTAATCCAATCAATATTAAATTAATGTTGACCTTATATCCGTTAATGGAAGATGGATTAATTATTGATTTGAGTGAGCGTGTTGAAAATAGAAAAGTGATCGAGATCCCAATTTTCCGTGTGGATTTTTATTCTGGTGTAGATGAAGTTTTAGAAAATGTAGAAGATTATCGTGAACTGACAAATCATATAGCAAATTTAAGTTATTCGAAGAAAGATGATGAATGGACAGTGGTTGAAGTTTAAAGGATCTTATTCTGTAAACAATATTGATAATTGTTGGATTGTATAAACGAAAATCATATCATTTATCGCAAGAATTCTTTAAGGTCCTTTCAATTTACTCTTGAAGTTCCAAAAGTTTGAAAGGACCTTAAAGGTCTTTTTTTTTGCTTTTTAAATCTATTGTTAAAGAATCGCACTTAAGACAATTAATAAATTATAAAAAATAGTGACAATTACCGAAAATAAACCAAAACCAATTGCTGTATAACCTAAAGTGGAGTGACCTTTTGTTACACTGTAAATACCTATAGCAATTCCAATGATCCCAAACAGTACAGGCATTAAAAATAACGAAAATAGTGAAAAAAATAAAGCTACGTATCCAATTACAATTCCAGTTGCATGAGATTTATCTGAAGTCGTGTCTGTATAAAAAACATCCCTCGTCGGATAAAACTCTGCACTATATTCTTCGTTGTGATCATTGTCATCATTAGGTAAATTGTGATTGCGTTTTTGTTCATTATGCTTTCTATGACGATACATAAATTAACACTCCTTTCTTTTAATGCCTTACCTATAGTATGTGACTAATAATTACGATGATAAGTAGTAAGTATTAGTAATTTTTGAAAGAAATGAATAAAGAATTTCGAATATTAGAAAATGAATTTAAAGTAAAATTATGCTATAATTTTTGGTATAAAGAATGCAATTGGAGATGAGTGAATGAGTCAAGTGAAGTCAGATTTAGAAATTGCTTTTGAATCAAAAATGAAAAAAATTACAGAAATCGCAGATGATTTGAACTTATTTGAAGAAGATGTAGAAAATTATGGTCATTATAAAGCAAAATTATCATTATCAGTACTTGACCGATTAAATAAAAATGAAGATGGAAAATTAATCTTAGTCACTTCAATAAATCCTACTCCTGCTGGTGAAGGGAAATCAACGGTGACTGTTGGACTTGCTCAAGCGTTTCACCAAATTGGCAAAAATGCAATTGTTGCATTGCGCGAACCTTCTTTAGGTCCAACAATGGGAGTTAAAGGTGGAGCTACTGGAGGAGGCTATTCTCAAGTTTTACCTATGGATGATATTAATTTGCATTTTAACGGTGATATCCATGCGATTACAACTGCCAATAATGCATTAGCAGCATTTATTGATAATCATATCCATCAAGGAAATGATTTGGAAATTGATGTGCGTAGAATCACTTGGAAGCGTGTAGTTGATTTAAATGATCGTGCTTTAAGAAATGTCATTGTAGGTTTAGGTGGACCTTCTGGTGGTGTACCTAGAGAAGATGGATTTGATATTACTGTTGCTTCAGAAATCATGGCTGTACTTTGTTTAGCGTCATCAATTCAAGATTTAAAAGAAAGACTTAAACGAATTGTAGTGGGCTATTCTATACATAAAACACCGGTAACTGTAGGAGACTTAAAAGTAGAAGGAGCTCTTACATTATTGCTTAAAGATGCAATTAAGCCGAATCTTGTTCAAACGATTGAACACACTCCAGCAATTATACATGGTGGACCGTTTGCAAATATTGCTCATGGATGCAATAGTGTAATTGCCACTAAAATGGCGATGAAATTAGGAGATTTTGTTGTAACTGAAGCTGGTTTTGGTGCAGATTTAGGTGCAGAAAAGTTCTTAAATATTAAAACTAGGGCATTAGGAGTTACACCAGATGCGGTAGTAATTGTTGCTACAATTAGAGCATTAAAAATGCACGGTGGAGTAAATAAAAATGAATTAGCGAATGAAAATTCATTAGCCGTTAAGGATGGCATTAAAAACCTTGAGAAGCATGTAGAAACAGTTTCTAAATTTAATGTACCTGTTGTAGTTGCAATTAATAAATTTATTACCGATTCTGAAGACGAAATAAGTGTATTAAAACAATGGGGACAAGATAATGGTATTACAATCGTGTTAACTGAAGTTTGGGAACACGGGGGTAAAGGCGGCGTAGAGCTAGCTGAATCTCTTGTTAATATATTAAAAAATCCTAAAGCAAAGTTTAACTATTTATATGAATTAACAGACAGCATTGAAAATAAAATAGAAAAAATTGCAAAAGAAGTTTATGGTGCAGATGGAGTGAATTTTTCACCTAAAGCAAAAAAACAGATTTTAGAATTTAATGAAAATGGATGGGATCAACTACCAATTTGTATGGCTAAATCTCAATATTCACTATCAGATCAACCAAGTTTAGTAGGTCGTCCAACTGGCTTCAAAGTAGAAATTAGAGAGCTAAAAGCATCAATCGGTGCTGGATTTATTGTTGCGCTTACTGGAAACGTAATGACGATGCCTGGGCTACCTAAAAAACCAGCAGCATTAAATATGGATGTAGATGAACAAGGGCGTCCAAAAGGTTTATTCTAATAATTATTTTTTGAAAAATATACTCGCATTCAATGCGAGTTTTTTCAATATGAGTGAGATAAAATATAGTATTAAATTATAACTATGAGTAATTATGTAATGTAAATAATAGGGGGAGATGCTAAATTGATCAAATTAGCTAAATATTTAAAATCATTTAGTACAAGTTTAATATTAGCCATTTTATTTTTATTTGGTCAGGCTATGTGTGATTTGAACTTACCTAACTATATGTCTGAAATCGTAAACAATGGAATACAGCAAAATGGAATATTACATGTTGCTCCAGATGCAATAAGTCAAAAAGGTTTAAAACTAATGACAACCTTTATGACAGCAAATGAAAAAGAAATGGTATATAAAAATTATAGTTTGAAATCTGCAACAGATAAAAACTCCGATGGTAAAACCTATAAAAGTATTTACAAAAATGCAGAAAAAAACTTATATATCAAAAACGAAACGAATGAAAACATTGATAAAAAACTCGATCGTACATTTGGGGCATCTACGTGGACACTTTTCAATATCATACAGGAAGGGTCGAGTGGAAAAGTCAAACATACAAAGAACAGTTCACCTGGGAAATCAACTAAAATTGATTTGACGAAACTATATCAATTACAACCAATGTTTGATAAGTTGAATCAAAATACGATAATAAATGCTCATAAAAAGGCAGTTTCATCAGATAAAAGCTTACTAACCCAAAGTGGAATCATGATGACAAAAGCATTTTATACTGAATTAGGTGTGAATTTACATAAAATTGGAAGCTTATACATAATTAAAATTGGTTTGATCATGATTGCAATTGCTTTACTTGGTGGATTAGCTACAGTTTTAGTAAGCTTTCTATCTTCTCGAATTGCATCAGGCGTTGCAAGAAACTTACGTAAAGACGTATTTAAAAAAATTGAGAGCTTTTCAAACAAAGAGTTTGATAAATTCTCAACTGCATCACTAATTACAAGGTGCACAAATGATGTGATGCAAATACAAACTTTACTAATGATGGGTATTCGAATGATTTGTTATGCACCAATTATGGGAATTGGCGGAATTATTATGGCAATAAATAAGTCTGCTTCAATGAGTTGGATTATTGCCCTAGCTGTTATTGTCCTACTATGTTTAATAATGATTATAATGACAGTCGCAATTCCTAGATTTAAATTAATTCAAAAATTGATTGATAAGTTAAATTTGGTTTCAAGAGAAAACTTAACAGGCTTAATGGTAATAAGAGCGTTTGGGAATTCCTTTCATGAAAAAAAGCGATTCCAAGAAGTTAACACTGATTTAACGAAAACGAACTTGTTTGTAAATAGAGTTATGTCATTAATGATGCCTTCAATGATGTTGATTATGAATGGTTCATCTTTATTAATTATTTGGGTTGGAGCTCATCAAATTGCAAAATCTAATATGCAAGTTGGTGATATGATGGCATTTATGCAATATTCAATGCAGATTATTACAGCATTTTTAATGATTTCAATCATGTTTATTCTTGTACCTAGAGCAGCTGTTTCTGCTAGTAGAATATCAGAGGTACTTTCTACAGAAGTATCAATAGTCGACCCGGAAAACGAAAAGGATTTTGATTCTAACAAGCATGGATATATTGAGTTTAAAAATGTTGATTTTCGTTATGAAGGCGCAGAGAATGATGTGCTAAGTGATATTTCTTTTATCGCAAAACCAGGTCAAACAACTGCGATTATTGGACCAACTGGGTCAGGCAAAACAACGATCGCTAATTTAATATTACGCTTTTATGATGTAACGAAAGGACAAATCTTAATTGATGGTGTAGATGTTCGGGAAATTAAGCAAGAAAATTTACGATCTAAACTTGGTTATGTACCTCAAAAGGGGCTATTACTAACTGGGACAATTGCTACGAATTTGAAATATGGAAATAAAAATATTACAGATGAAGAGATGGAAAGAGTTGCTCAAATTGCTCAAGCTAGCGAGTTTATTTCTAAAAAAGAAGGTCAATTTAATGGCGAGATTTCTCAAGGCGGGGACAATGTTTCAGGTGGTCAAAAGCAAAGAATTTCAATCGCTCGAGCTTTAGCAAAAAAGCCTGAAATTCTGATTTTTGATGATAGTTTCTCAGCACTTGATTTTAAAACCGATTTAGCCTTAAGAAAGGCACTAAATGAAAATATAAGTAATAGTACAATGATTGTCATTGCTCAACGAGTTAGTACAATTATGAATGCCGAACACATTATTGTTGTAGATAGTGGCAAAATTGTCGGCAAAGGTACACATAAAGAACTACTAAAAAATTGCCCTGAATACTTAGAAATTGCTTCATCGCAGTTGTCCAAGGAGGAATTAGCATGAGCAATTCTAATAAAAATACTCTTCAAAATCAGAGCGGTGGACGTGGGCCTGGACAAATGTTTGGAAGAAATATTCCTATGGCTGGTCAAAAAGCTAAAGACTTTAAAGGTTCAATGGCTAAATTGATGAGTTATATTGGGGTCTATAAAAGTAAAATCTTTTTCATATTTATTTTGGCGATTCTTTCAACTATTTTTACAATTTTAGGTCCAAAAATACTTGGGAAAGCAACTGATCAAATTTTTACTGGCGTAATGAAACAAATCAGTGGTACTGGCCATGTTGACTTTGGGAAAATTAGTGTCATTGGTTTGTGGTTAATCGGATTATATGTATTAAGTTCTATTTTTGCATACTTACAAGGTTATGTAATGAGCGGTGTTACAGCAAAAGTAACTTTTAAGCTAAGAAGTGATATAAATGACAAAGTTCATAAATTGCCTTTAAGCTATTTTGATAAGACTAATCATGGTGAAGTTCTTTCAAGAATTACAAATGATGTCGATACAATTAATCAAACATTAAACCAAAGTTTAACACAAATTATTACATCGATTACTTCTATAATTGGGATCTCAATTATGATGATTTCAATTAGTTGGAAACTAACAATAGTTGCGCTATGTATATTACCACTTTCAATGGTCTTTGTTATGATGATTGTTAAAAAGTCTCAAAAGCATTTTATTAACCAGCAAAGATTTTTAGGGAAAGTTAATGGTCATGTAGAAGAAATGTTAGGTAATCATGTTTTAGTTAAGGCGTTTAGTGGTGAAGAGGAATCGACAAAAACATTTGGTCAGTATAATGATGAACTGTATAAATCAGCATGGAGAGCTAATTTCCTATCTGGTCTGATGATTCCAATTACAGCTTTTATTGGAAATATCGGTTATGTTGCTATTTGTATATTAGGCGGTTATTTTACAGCGAACGGCTCAATGACAGTAGGTGGTATTCAAGCTTTTATTCAATATGTAAGATCATTTACACAGCCGATCTCACAAATCGCAAATATTTCAAATATCCTTCAGCAAACTGCAGCGGCAGCAGAAAGAGTATTTGAATTTTTACAAGAAGTAGAAGAAGTACCTGAAGAGACAAATGCGATTTCAATAAAGGAAAATGAAGTCAACAGCCAAGTTCGATTTAATCATGTTGCTTTTGGTTATACACCAGATAAAACGATTATTCATGATTTTAATTTAATTGTCGAACCTGGGCAGAAAATTGCCATTGTTGGACCAACTGGAGCAGGTAAATCAACAATCGTTAATTTATTAATGCGTTTTTATGATGTTAATAGTGGAGAAATCTCAATTGGTGGTCATGACATAAAGAAATACAAACGAGATGAACTAAGATCATTATTTGGAATGGTTCTACAGGATACATGGTTATTTAATGGGACCATTTCCGAAAATATCCGATTTGGAAAACTTGAAGCAAGTGATGAAGATGTTAAAAATGCATCGATTTCTGCTCAAGCTGATCACTTTATTCGTGCTTTACCGGACGGCTATAATATGAAACTAAACGAAGAAGCGAATAATATTTCACAAGGTCAAAAGCAATTATTAACAATTGCTCGAGCAATTTTGGCGGACCCTGAAATATTAATTTTAGATGAAGCAACGAGTAGTGTTGATACTAGAACTGAAGCTTTAATACAAAAGGCAATGGATAATCTGATGAAGGGAAGAACAAGTTTTGTAATTGCCCATCGGTTATCGACGATTCGAAATGCAGATTTAATCCTTTGTATGAAGGACGGAGATATTGTTGAACAAGGTACTCATGACGAGTTAATGGAAAAAGAAGGCTTCTATGCAAATCTTTATAATAGTCAATTCGAAATAATAAGTTAAAAATTATGTCCGATAAAATTAAATCAAGTTGATTTTATCGGATTATTTTTGTTTGTAAAATTTAAAATAAAAGGAGAAAGTTTTATGTTTGATCCAACTGCTTTTGACAATATGAAGGTTATATTAGAAGGGCTTATTTATGATAAAGATTTAGATGGAGAATATGAAATAATTGATCGAAATGATTATGTTAATCTTTCAAAAATGGATCGATTGTTCTCAATCCAATTTAAAAAATTAAGTAAGCTGTCCTATACAACAAGTTGTAAAATTACGATGAGTACTACGGCAAGTGATTTATTTAAAGAATTAATCAATGGAAATACTGATGTAGGATGTTTTATAGAATTTGAATTTTTCCTACCTAAAACAATGGAAATTGAAATTATTCAAAGAAGTCTCCTTTTATTTCAAAATAAAACAAATGAACAATATACGCCGTTTTATAACATTAAACAATCCATTTTAGACAAAAATAAGATTGAATCATCTGTAAACATAAAATTTAAAGCAAAAATGACTGAAGATGACTTTGATAAGATAGAAGAATTGGTACATATAGCAGAAATAATGTTACAATGGTACGATGAGCAAACATTAAAGGAGATTTAAATGGAACATTTTCAATTACTAGAACAAACAATACTAAAAATAAAAGCAAATAATATTACGAAATGGACAGCAGTTCAAGAGGAAGCCATCCCAGCTATTTTAGAGGGAAATGATGTGATCGCACAATCTCCGACTGGTACTGGTAAGACGCTTGCGTATGTTTTACCGTTGATTAATAAAATCGATGAAAAAGAAGAAAGCCCACAGGTTGTAATAATGGCCCCGACCCGTGAGCTTGTTATGCAAATTTTTCAAGTTGTACAAGACTATACACAAAATACAAATATTAAGACCGCTTCTATAGTTGGAGGAGCAGACGTTAAACGTCAAATCGAAAAATTAAAACAAAAACCAAGAATTATTGTTGGTTCACCTGGACGAATTTCTCAATTAATTAAACAAAAAAAATTAAAAATGCATTGTGTTAAAACAATCGTATTTGATGAAGTAGATGAATTAATTAAAACGGATGATCAAAAAGACTTACCACAAATCGTCAAAGCTACAATGAAAGATCGCCAGCTGTTATTTTTATCTGCAACAATCACTCCTGCGGCAATGAAATTTGCAAAGGAAACAAGTTCAAATTTAAAAGAAATATCGATTGAACAAAGCTTAGAGGGTAATATCATCCATGGCTTTATTCCATGTGAAGAAAGAGAAAAATTAGAACTACTTAGAAGAATTGGTTCTGTTCAAAATATGAAAGCACTTGTATTTAGTAATGAGCCATTTAAACTTGAAGGTTTCGCATCTAAATTAAACTTTAGAGGAGTTAAAACAGCGGTTCTTCATTCGAAACTAGGGAAAATGGAAAGAAGCCGAGTTTTAAAAGACCTTCAAACTGGTAAAATTACTTTACTATTTTCAACAGATGTAGCAGCGCGTGGTATTGATTTACAAAATTTACCATACGTCATTACTCTAGATGTGCCAGAAAAAGTTGAACAGTATACTCATCGAAGTGGTCGTGTCGGAAGAATGGGTAAACAAGGTACTGTTATTAACTTAACAACACCTCGTGAGAAAAAGCATTTATTTACCCTAAGAGGAACTCAAAAATTGTATTTTGAACAACTAATGGTATCGCATGGTGAAGTACAAAAATACGTAATGAAAGAGAACTCAACTGACGAAAAAAGAACGAAACCTACTTCAAATCCAATTAAAAAAGCTGATTCAAGTAAAAAGAAACCAGTGAAAAAATTTAAAAAATAAATAAAAAACTTCAGCCTTTTAGCTGAAGTTTTTTTAGTGTATTGAAATATAAAATAGACAATAGTTAATATGTTACAAAGCGATCTATTTGATATTAAATTTCTTTTAATGTGACGTTATTTAATTGTTTTAATCGGTTTTTATTTTGGCAATGCAAACATGCTTTAGTAATGGATATTATCCAGAATGTAGAATATTGAGATGTTAATCGTTTGAAGAAGAACTTCAACTATTGGCCTTTATGTAAACGATTTATCAATATTAGAAAAATAACCGAGTATTTAGTTTCTACTTTTCTCTAAGTGAAGAGGATTGTTAAGTTGCTTTATTGTATGCTTCTTTTTTTTTATGTAGTGGAAATCAGCCACATACCTCTTTCTTTAAATAGGAAAAATTATTGGTTGAAAAGTTTTTTTTCATTTATGCATTTCCATCCATTGCTAGTACTAATCCCATAGCTGAAACTTCTAGATCCAGTTTTATGATCTGGAAAACAGGATGACTCTCATTTATATTTTTATTTTGAAGATCTTGTTTTACTTCTTTAAATAATGAATCCGATAAAATCTTACTTTTCTCATAAAAAGGTTTTTCTTTATTTTCTTCAATCTTAGATGTAGTTAGGTCTATAAAACGATCTAAATATACTTTTAAAGACTCATAAACGAATTTTGTATCTCTAGTTAATCCATAATGACCGAAGCAAATAGCTTCCGGTTTAAATGCTTGAATTTTTCTAGATGAATTAAGTGTTGCTTCATATGAAAACTGATTAGGAGACGTTGATGGTAAAATAAAAGTACCAATTTCCTGTTGAAGTTGTGGATAATAGATCCCTAATGTGTCACCTGTATACATAAATTTACTAGTAGAATCAAAAATTGAAATATGGTGATTAGCATGACCAGGAGTAAATAAAAATGTTAGTTTACGGTTATTACCAATAACAAGCTCCTCGCCATCCTCTACTTGATAAATTTGAGAAGATTTAATTGGAAGAATTGGATTAAAAAATCGATCAAAATCTTCTCCATATACTTGTTTTGCACTTGCAATTAATTTTGTTGGATCTTCCAAATGTCTTGCACCTTTAGGATGTACATAAAGCGTTGCATTAGGGCATTTTTCCATCAATACACCAGCGCCACCTGAGTGATCCAAATGAATATGTGTCACGATTACATTTTTAATCTTGTCAAATGAAATTTGTAACTCTTTTAACCCTGCCACTAAATGCTCATGAGAAGGAGTTGCACTAGTTTCAATGATTGTAATATCTTCATCTAAAATAACATAGCAACCTGTTCGTTCCGGAAATGATAAATCATATAAATCAATTAAATATGTATTAAATCCTAAATCTTGCATACTCTTACCTCCGTTCTTTTCTAAAAAGGTGAAGAAATAATTTGGTTTAATTTAACGATCATATTAATTCTAATACGATTGAAGAATTTTTTCAAAATATAGTATTTAAGATTAGACTTTTTCATGGAAAATACTTACTATAAAATTATATGGAAGCAGGAGGAATGTAAAATGGGTGTTTATGATTTTCAAGTAAAAGATAGTAAAGGCGAAACGGTAGCACTTTCTGATTATAAAGATCAAGTCATTATTGTTGTAAATACTGCAAGTGCTTGTGGATATACTCCTCAATATAAAGATTTACAAGCATTATATGAAGAATATAAAGAACAAGGTTTAGTTATTCTAGGTTTTCCATGTAATCAATTTATGAATCAAGAACCAGGTTCAAACGAAGAAATTCAAAGTTTTTGCGAATTAAATTATGGTGTATCATTCCCTGTTTTTAGTAAAATTGACGTAAATGGAGATAAAGCAGATCCATTATTTAAATATTTAAGTTCAGAAGCTCCAGGCATTATGGGATTAAAATCAATTAAATGGAACTTTACAAAATTTATTATTGATAAAAACGGTGAAGTAATCGAACGCTTTGCACCACAAACAAATCCTCAAGAGCTAAGACCGACAATTGAAAAATTATTGAAAGCTTAAACTTGTGAAAAAATTTAAGTAGATTATATTGGATTTTGCCAATACATTTAAACCTTCATTTGAAATGAAGGTTTTTTTTACATTGTAAGAAAAAATAAATTGGCAAATGTTAAGAAAAATCGAAGGGTAAATGTGAATAAAATCAGAAGTTTTCATGTTTGTGAAAGCAGATAATTTTTTTATTAAATTACCGTTTACTTGTATTAAAATCCCTAAAGCATTTCACATCAAGTGACGTGCTTTTTTTGTGAAATTAGGTGTACCTACATCACTTACCAAAATTTGTTGTATACAATTTGCATTCAATTTTAAGTACAATATAATTATTGTTGAACTAAACTAACTCTCCATTGAGATTTTGAACAAAACAAATAAAGGTGGGAATACGATGCTAACACCACAAACTAAACGAATTTGGGCAATCATGGTTGGTTATCTCTGCTTTAGTATTCTCTGGATTTATTTAACGGACCCGATTATTCGAAATTATTTTGGAGGCATTCAAAAATACTTTATCCTTAAGCGGATCATTTTTAATACCCTGAGCGCAATCTTTTTTCTAATATACCTCATGAAAAAGAATCAAGCGTCAAAGAAAATCGAGGAACGATTTCGTTTGTTTATAGATCATTCTTCTGACATTGTAGTGGTGATTGATTTAAAAGGAAATATTGACTATGCATCGCCATCTGTCGAATCGGTATTCGGTTACAAAGTAGACGAATACAAAGGAGAAAGTATCTTTCACTTTTTAAAGGAATCGGTCGTCGATGACATGAAAAAAAGATTTAAATTACGAGACGAAACCGCAACAGAAGACACATTCGTAATCCCGTTCAAACATAAAGAAGGCAACATCGTTTTATTAGAAAGCAAATGCATTCCAATCTTAGATGATTTTGGTCAGGTAAAACAGTTTGCTTACATTTCACAAGACATTACGGAAAAAACAATCGCTCTCAAAAAGCAAATCGAAACTGAAGAGCGATACCAAAAACTCGTTGAACATTCACCTGAAACTACCCTGATTTACAATAAGAAGGGTGAAGTGGTCTATATTAACCGAGCAGGTATCGAACAAGTAGGGGCAAAGTCGTTTGAGGAAGTAATTGGAATGAATGTCATGAATTTGATCGCACCTGAATCGGCAGAAAAAGTAAAAGAACGATTAGCTGAAATCATTCAGGGTGGAAAACCCGTCATTAACGAATACTTTGTCAATCGTTTAGATGGTAAACAAATTGTTGCCGAAATTTTATCCTTTCAAACAACCTACAACGATGAAGCAGTCTTCCAAGTGATCATGCGTGATGTGACCGAACGAAAAGAAGCAGCAAAGCAACTAGAAACCATCGCGTATACCGATACGCTAACAGGTCTTGGAAATCGAAATGCATTGTACAAAGATTTAGATAAATCCATAACGAGGCATACGAAACAAGACAAATCATTGATTGTATACTTTGTCGATTTAGATCGTTTCAAAACGATCAATGATACGTTTGGGCATACGTTTGGTGATATGATCCTCCAAAAGGTGAGTGAAAGGATCAAAGAAAACGCCTGTGATTGTTGCCATTTATATCGAGTAGGTGCGGATGGTTACGTTGTCATTCACAATCAGGCAGACGAAACGAAAGCTGAATCATTTGCCAACAAACTGATTAAAGCGTTTGATAAACCTTTCTCGCTAGACGAACGCGTACTTTATCTTACGGTGAGTATCGGAATTAGTGTGTTTCCAACAGATGGCGACACCGTTGAAGCACTAATTCAACAAGCAGATACCGCACTGTATACTGCGAAAGCAAACGGGAAAAATCATTACACATTTTATTCAAACGACATCAAAACAGCAAACGATCGAAAAATGGAACTTGAGATGGGGATCAGAAAAGGGTTAGAAAACAACGAATTTATGTTACATTATCAACCTCAAATTGATTTAATTACACATGAAATCATTGGGGCAGAAGCTTTAATTCGTTGGATTCACCCAACGCTAGGTTTTATCTCACCGTTGGAATTCATTCCAATCGCGGAAGAAAGCGGTCTGATTACACAGGTAGGAAAATGGGTACTCGAGACTGCCTGTCGTCAATTCAACAGTTGGTTAAGCGAAGGACATGCGTTAAAGAGCGTAGCGGTCAATGTGTCAGGCGTACAGTTTAAAGATAGAATCTTTGCCAAAACGGTTGAACAAGTTTTAAAGGAGACAAAT
Organism: Bacillus sp. AFS002410; assembly: GCF_002556365.1. NCBI lineage: Bacteria > Bacillati > Bacillota > Bacilli > Caryophanales > Bacillaceae > Bacillus > Bacillus sp. AFS002410. Next base: position 69,403 of record NZ_NUEU01000099.1, on the reverse strand, counting down.
TTAGCACCACACTACCTAGACCTAGAAATTACCGAAAGCGTCACACAAGATGCAGAAGAATCGATTCTCATAATGAACGAATTAAAAGCCTTAGGTGTTAGTTTATCAATGGATGATTTCGGAACAGGGTATTCATCGTTTAGTTATTTACGCCAGTTCCCAATTGACAAATTAAAAATTGACAAATCGTTCATTGATGAAATCGAAACTGAAACAAATGCAGAAGCAATCGTCAAGGCAATTATCGAACTCGGCAACACACTCGGTTACAATATCGTCGCAGAAGGCGTTGAAACAAAAGAACAAGGGGAATTTTTAAAACGTCAAAACTGCCAATATGCACAAGGATATTATTTTAGCCGTCCATTACCAGCTATTGAGATAACGAACGTGTTAAAAAATAAGATTGGATGAACGAATGGGAGGAAGAATGAAAACACTACGAATGATTCTTGTCATGCTAATTGCAATGGTGTTTGTCGGTTTATCCTTCATCTATTTTATCAAATCCGATCAAACACGATTTACCAACAGCTTTCAAAATGACTTCTTAAAAATCAGCTTATATACAAAAGATAGTGCAGCGTATGTCAATATGCTGAGTTTGTTTTCAAAAAATACACTCGAATACGGAACGAAAAAGCCTGTCGACATCAGCTACTTAACAACTAATCAGAAAACTAACACGTTTTCAGCGGATACCATTGGAGCATTTCAAACGGAAAAAGGAAATATCACCGGAATCGGTTCAATTGACAAACCATCAACCAAAAAAAGAGAACTTGAACTTGCAGAAGAATTAAACCCTTATTTCGCGGAAGCGTATCACTCATTTCCAAATATCGCGTGGATATATTATACAAGCGCAAGTGGATTTATGAACCTATATCCATTTGTCCCATCTAGCGACTATACCTTTTCAAAAGATTCCTTAAAAGGTGAAACATTCAAAATGGGCACAATCAAAGAAAATCCAAATCGAAGTGTCTATTGGAGTAGACCTTATTTAGATCGTGCTGGAAAAGGAATGATGGTGACAGTTTGTGCTCCTGTTGACGCAAATGGTCTTTATATTGGAACGATCAGTATCGACTTAACGTTTCAAATGCTCAGCAAACAGTTATCAGAAGAGTACAGCAGCATCTTAGCTGATGGGAAAGGTGACGTGATTGCTTCATCTGTTTCATCATTCTTGTCACAAAACAAACTATCAAACATCAGCCAGTTGGATTCGTTTCATCCAAAAGTATTCAAACAATTAGTTCAAAAAGTGCCAAGTAATCAGCTCAAAACAATTCACGGTGTACAGGTGATCAAAAAAGACGTACCTGGTACAGATTGGACATTTTATTACGTCTTGACACAACGTGAAAAAATCCATCAAATCAGTGTGAAATTGGGAATTGTCGTGTTATTTACGACACTTGTCCTATGGATTTTCTGGATTGCTGAAAAACGTAAACTAGCCGAAAATAAACTAAAAGCGCTCGTCAATGAATTAGCGGATGATAATTCTGAATTACACGCCTTATCGATAAAAGATAGTTTAACAGGCGTATTCAACCGAAGAGGAATTGAACAGCGAATTCAATTGGAAGTGAACAAAAACGAACAGCAAGACCTTTCATTTATCTTGTTTGATATCGACTCATTTAAACAAATTAACGACTGTTACGGCCACTCCATTGGCGACTTTGTACTAAAAGAAAGCGCAAATGTAATTGGCCATTCAATTCGCGTCCATGATGCCATTGGAAGATGGGGCGGGGAAGAATTCATTTTAATTCTTGCTCATACAGGGTACGAACATGCGCTCGACATGGCAGAACGATTACGACAAAACATTGCCTCTCATTCATATGAAATAGAAGGAAAAGTCATTCCTGTCACAATTACATTTGGCGTCTCCGTCTATAATCCAAAGAGAAGTGTGAAAGAATGCATTGACAGAGCGGACCAAGCGATGTATAAAGGAAAACAAAACGGAAAAAATCAAGTGGTTGGGGAAAATGACCTATAACAAGAGGCTGACTCAAAAGGTCGTTTAAAATCGACTATTTTGAGTCAGTTTCTTGTTTTTACCTTTCTGGCTAACGCATGACAGAGTTAAATAAGAGTCCTAAAGGTTGTCTAAATCGGCAACCTTTTTATAGTTCAAAAACAAGCAGATCCTATTTTTATATCTAAACGTACTCTATTAATGTTTTACCGACAAAAAATGATATAATATCACTAGTCAATCTATGGGGGTAAGTAGTATGAATCAGCAAGAAATTATTATACAAATAGAAAACTATGTCCGAAATCTTCATCAAGGTGATAGTAGTGGGCATGATTGGTATCATATTGACCGTGTTAGAAACTTAGCTGTCCATATTGCGCGAAAAGAAAATGCAAATCAATTTATTGTAGAGTGTGCTGCATTAGTACATGATGTGATTGATGATAAATTACATGACAATCTTGAAGCACAAAAAGCCCAGTTAGAATCTTTTCTAAATGACCGATTAAATAGTAAAGATGTAAATGAAATAATGTACATAGTTGAAAATATTTCGTATAAAGGTGGAAATGGAATTATTCCTACATCAATTGAAGGGAAAATTGTACAAGATGCAGATCGTTTGGATGCAATTGGTGCAATAGGGATAGCTAGAACTTTTGCGTACGGTGGGAAAAAAAGCAGAAGTATGTTCAACCCTGAATTTAAAATAAGAGAGAACATGACAATCGAAGAATATAGAAGTGATCAAAGTTCATCAATGCATCATTTCTATGAAAAAATACTGAAACTTAAAGATTTAATGAATACAGAGGCAGCGCTAGAGTTAGCCGAAGAAAGACATCAATTTGTAGAAAAATTCATTGACGAATTTATGAAAGAGTGGAATTTTAAAATATGAAGATTTTAAGTGTAGAAAATTTAATTAAAACGTATGGAGAAAAAAGTTTATTTAATAAAATTTCATTCACCGTAAGTGAAGGGCAAAAAATTGGATTATTAGGTATAAACGGAACAGGTAAATCAAGCTTATTAAAGATCATAGCAGGTGAAGAAGCTGCAGATGATGGCAAAATCATTACTCCAAAGGATTATGTAATCAGTTATTTGCCACAGCATGAAGATTTTGATAAAAAACAAACGATTCTTGAAGCAGTTTTTGAGAGCGAAGACAAAGTAATGGTTTTAGTAAAATCTTATGAGAAAACATTACAAGCTCTTCAAGTAGATCCAGCTAACCAAGGATTACAAAATGAGTTATTAAAATTACAAGCTGATATGGATTCATTAAATGGGTGGGATATAGAAGCTAATGCTAAAACCATTTTAACTAAGTTAGGCTTATCAAATTTAAACTTAGATGTAACTCTACTTTCTGGTGGTCAGAAAAAAAGGGTAGCTTTAGCAAAAGCATTAATTCATCCGTGTGATTTATTAATTTTAGATGAGCCTACCAACCATTTGGACTATGAATGTATAGTATTTTTACAAGAGTACATAAAAAGACTTCAAAATGCAGTACTATTCGTAACACATGATCGTTATTTCTTAGATGAAGTTACTACTGCATTATTAGAACTATCAAATGGTAATATCTATCGATACGAAGGTAACTATCAGTATTATATTGAACAAAGAGCTTCTCGAGAAGAGCAAGAAGCAGCTACAAATGAAAAAAGAAACAACTTATTTAGAAGAGAATTAGCTTGGATGCGTAGAGGTGCAAAAGCTCGAACGACAAAGCAAAAAGCTCGTATTCAGCGCTTTGAAGATCTTTCAGGTAAATTGAATAACCAAGAAAAAGCTGAAATGGAAATGAATTTTCAACAAACTCGTTTAGGAAAAAAAGTTGTTGAGTTTAAAGAAGTGAGTAAAGCATTTAATGAAAAGAAAATTTTAGATAATTTTAATTTACTTTTACTTCAAACTGATCGAATTGGCATTATTGGTGAAAACGGAGCTGGTAAGACAACTTTGTTAAAAATGCTAGTTGGAGATGAACAAGTTGATTCAGGTGAAATTGAAGTTGGGCAAACAGTAAAAGTAGCGTACTATACACAAATACAAGAAATAATGAATCCAACTATGAGAATGATTGATTATATTAAGGAAGAAGCAGAAATCATCCATACACCAGATGGAAAAACAATTTCAGCTTCTCAAATGCTTGAAACATTCTTATTCCCAACTCAATCACACGGTGTTCAATTAGGTAAGCTTTCAGGCGGTGAGAAAAGAAGACTCTACTTATTAAAGTTATTAATGACTGCTCCAAACTTACTATTACTAGATGAGCCAACAAATGATTTAGATATTGATACTTTAACGGTTTTAGAGGATTATATTGAGAATTTTAGTGGCGTAGTCGTGACAGTATCACATGATCGCTATTTCTTAGATAAGGTTACAAATAAATTATTAATCTTTGAAGGTGAAGGAAAAGTATCAACTACTTTAGAAAGTTATACAGAATATTTAGAACGTCAATCAGTCGAAAAGCGTGAAGTCGAATTAGAAAAAGTAGCGGTTGAAAAGCCAGTTTATCAAAAAGAGCAAAAGAAGAAACGATTAAGTTATCAAGAACAAAAAGAGTGGGAAAATATTGAGTCAGTTATCGAGAAGCTGGAGAGTGAAATTGAAAAACTAAATGAAGACTTACAAGCAGTCGGCTCTGATTTTGATGAAGCATTTAAACTTTCTAAACAGATTGAAGACAAAGAAGGCTTATTAGAGGAAAAAATGGAACGTTGGTCAGTTTTAAGTGATCTTGTTGAAAGTTTAAAGTAAAGTATTAATTTTAAGTATTTAGCAATAAATCTGAACTAATATTCAATATCTATATAATATTTATTGAATTCTTTACATGAAAAAGTAATTGAAAATACTATTTTCCTTTTTTTACGAACGTACAAATATTTTGTATTGTAGAAAAAAATAAAGGAGATGGTAATAATGATTAATAATGTTGTATTAGTAGGTAGATTAACGAAAGAACCGGTTTTACAAACAACAGCGAATGGTAGAAAAACAACTTTTATTAATATTGCTACAAATGTTTATTCAGACTATCTGAAAAAAACAAGAACGAATTATGTATCAGTAAAATTATGGGGTCCTATTGCCGAATATGCTACTAAAAAAGCAAAAAAAGGTATGGAAGTCTCAATTGAAGGAATTATTAAAACTTCAAGTTATGTAAAGGAATCTGAAAGACCTATTTATGTGACTGAAATCATAGTTGAGAAATTTCACCTTTTTACTCGTCAATCTGAAGAGTTAACTCACAATGTAGCGGAATCAAATGCAAATGATTTTGAGCAATTCGTGAAAGCATTACAATAGTGAGTTTCTCCTCTTTTTGATAAAATGAATTAAATAACAAGAAGAGGAGTTAAAAATGAAGATTAAATCGATTGAACCAACACCAAGTCCTAATACAATGAAAGTACTATTAGATGAAGAATTGCCATCTGGCAGTAGAAATCACTATTCTATTGATAATATAGAAAAAGCACCCGAAATTATTAAACAAATATTAGGGATAGAAGGAATTAAAAGTGTATACCATGTAGCTGATTTTATTGCTATTGATCGTAAGTCAAATGCAAATTGGCAAAGTATTTTACTACAAGTACGCAATGTATTTGGAGAAGATGTAAATGATGTAGCAACTGATGAACCTGTAATTGATAATCATTTTGGTGAAGTACAAGTATTTGTTCAAATGTATCATAACATCCCAATGCAGTTAAAATTAATTGTTAATGGTGAAGAACAAAGAGCAGCTTTACCACCGTACTATAAAGAAGCAATTATGAAACTAACAACGGCTGCATCAAATGTAGTATTTGAAAGACAGTGGATTGATTATGGAATTCGCTACGGTGAATTGTCTACCATCGAGAAAGAAATTATCGATGAATTAACTGCTACTCATTCTGAAAATGATATTAAAAATATTGTAAACGAAGTAATGACAAACGATGCTACAATTTCTGAGAAAAAAGTTGCTCCTAAATTTGAACCATTTACTGCAGATATTTTTGAAGAAAAAGATTGGAAAAAAAGATATGCTAGATTTGTAAAGATCGATCCGACAATTGAAGATTTGCCTTTACTAAAAATAGCATTAAAAGATGAGCATGTTTCAATAAGAAGATTAGCAACAGCTTATTTAGGTATGTTAAAATCTAAATTAGTGTTACCTTATTTATATGAGGCATTAAAGGATAAAGCAGTAGGTGTAAGAAGAATTGCTGGAGATTGTTTATCTGACATCGGTTATGAAGAAGCTATGCCTGCTATGATTGAAGCGTTAAATGACTCAAGTAAATTAGTCAGATGGCGTGCGGCAATGTTTCTTTTCGAATTAGGTGATGAAAGTGCAATTCCAGCATTAAGAGCTGCATTAGACGACCCAGAATTCGAAGTGAAGTTACAAGTTCAACTAGCATTACATCGAATTGAAAATGGTGAGGAAGCATTAGGTTCAGTTTGGAAGCAAATGACTGAACGTATGAAATCAGAAAATGAAAAAGGAGAAACAAAACAATGAATGCATACGATGAGTACATGAAAGGTATTGTAAAACCAATGAGAGAAGAATTAACTTCAAATGGTTTTACAGAATTAACGTCAGGGGAAGAAGTAGAATCATTTATGAATGAATTAAATGATACTGCATTTTTTGTAATTAATTCAGTTTGTGGTTGTGCTGCTGGTCTTGCTAGACCATCTGCAGTTCAAGCAGTAATCGATTCAGAAAAGAAACCAGCAAATGTTATGACTGTGTTTGCAGGACAGGATAAAGAAGCAACAGCTACTTTAAGAGAATATTTAGCAGATTTCCCACCTTCTTCACCTTCAATGGCAGTATTTAAAGGTAAAGAAGTAGTTGGTTTTATACCTCGTGAACAAATCGAAGGTTCAACACCAGAAGATATTAAAGCTAGAATTCAATCAATATTCGAACAAATGTAAAAAGAGGAGTATTCCTCTTTTCAGTATTTAGACAAAATTCAACAATTTGACTTTCAGACTGATTGCGAGCGCTTGTCTTTCGAGGCGCGAAGCCTGGTGAGGAGCGGAGTTACCTAAAACGGTAATGAGCACCGCAGACAGGCGAAGCAACGAAGAAAGCGAGCGTTTGTCAACAGTCTGAAAAGAGGATTTATCCTCTTTTTTTCTTAATTAAGGAGAACTATGATTATTACAACTTGCTTAAGGCCGGATATTAATTTAGTAAAAGAAGCTGAAATAATTGCCTCAGATTTAAATGGACAGGCAATAATCCGAAATGAACTTAGCTTAGAAGAAATTTATAATAAATTTAATAAACCTATATTAGTTTTAGGTAAAAATAGATTAGAATGGTATGAGGATGATCAAGCAATTCCATATTTTTTTCACCCGAATTCCTCTGTTTTCAGAATTAGACGATTGATGAAAGGTGAACATGATCCTTTTTGTGATGCTTGTATACTAACAAAAGGTGATTCACTTCTAGATTGTACACTTGGAATGGCATCAGATAGCATTGTTGCAAGTTATGTTGTAGGTGAGCAAGGGAAAGTTTTAGGCTTAGAGAAAAATCAAATCATTTCTTACTTAACTTCAAAAGGCTTAAAAACAAATAAGCAAAACATTAATGATTGGTCGAATATCATCAATAAAATTGAAGTGAAAAATATTGATTATAAAAATTATTTGAAGTCTCTTCCTGATCATTCTTTTGATATCGTTTATTTTGATCCGATGTTTGAAAAAAATATTGAAGCCTCTTCTGGTATTGCAGCGTTGAAAAACTTAGCATCATATGATGATCTCAATAATGAAGTGATCAACGAAGCTAGACGCGTTGCTAAAAAAAGAGTAGTTTTGAAAGATCATTTTAGAAGTGAAAGATTTAAAAAATATGGTTTTAATCAGTTAATTCGTAAGTCTTCAGAATTTCACTTTGGCTTTATTGAGGTTCGTAAAGAGGAGTATTAAGAATTAAGAATACATAATTAGGGGGCCAAGTATGAAGCAATACTTAGATTTATGTAAACACGTATTAGACAATGGCATGACAAAAACAGATCGTACTGGAACAGGGACTATCAGTACATTCGGTTATCAAATGCGATTTAATCTTCAAGATGGCTTTCCTTTAGTAACGACTAAGAAAGTTCATCTAAAATCAATCATTCATGAATTACTATGGTTTTTAAAAGGCGACACAAATATTGCATATTTAAAAGAAAATGGTGTCCGTATTTGGAATGAGTGGGCCGATGAAAATGGTAATTTAGGTCCTGTTTATGGTGAACAATGGAGATCATGGAAAGCAGCTGATGGTTCAACAATTGATCAAATTTCCGAAGTTATTAATCAAATAAAAACAAATCCAGATTCACGAAGAATAATTGTCTCAGCTTGGAATGTTGGAGAACTTGATAAAATGGCTTTAGCACCATGTCATTGTTTCTTCCAATTTTACGTGAATGATGGAAAGTTATCTTGTCAGCTTTATCAGCGTTAAATTTGAGCGCCTTTACAGAGTGATCTGTACCGAAAACCTTGCTAAACGGGGAAACCCTTTAATTAAAGACAATCCCGTGCTAAATTTATTCTTTGCAAAATAAAAAAGAATAATAAATGCCTAACGACTATCCAAATATGGAGTAGGGTGCAAGTGATTGGCACTCGAAATGCAAGGGGCCTCGTCTAAGAGGTCGTGATATAGTCTCATCTGCATGGTGACATGTAGCAGTTCTTTAAAGGACGGGCCAGGCGTAACGAGCTTGGTTGAAGATCTTGTCAGCTGACATTTTCCTAGGAGTACCATTTAACATCGCATCTTATGCACTTTTAACTATGATGATTGCTCAAGTATGTGATTTAGAATTAGGTGATTTTGTACACACATTTGGAGATGCTCATATTTATACAAATCATCTTGAACAAATTAATTTACAACTATCAAGAGAGCCACATAAATTACCGAAAATGAAGTTAAATGCTGAGATTAAAAACATTTTTGATTTTAAATTTGAAGATTTTACATTAGAAGACTATGAATTTCATCCTGCGATTAAAGGAGTAGTAAGTGTATGATCGCTGCATTAGTTGCTATGTCAGAAAACAATGTGATTGGTTTAAATAATGAGATGCCTTGGCATCTTCCGCAAGAGCTTGCTTATTTTAAAAAAGTGACTACTGGACAGACAATTATTATGGGAAGAAAAACCTTTGATTCGATTGGTAGACCACTTCCTAAACGTGAGAATGTCATTGTAACAAGACAAAAGGATTTTCATCCTGATGGTGTTACGGTTATAAATGATGTGATCAGTTATCTTGAAGATCATAAAAATGAGGATTTGTTTATTATTGGTGGGGCTGAAATTTTTAATTTAACCTTCCCGTATTTAGATACCCTTTATATTACTGAAATTGAACATAATTTTGAAGGAGATACATTTTTCCCAAACTTTTTAAAGGAAGATTGGAATGTTAAATCCGTATCTGAAGTGCAGATTGATGAAAAATCAGAAATAAAATATCGCTATTTTGTATATGAAAAAAAGTGTTGACATCTTGAATTAAAGATATTATTATGAGGTTAAGGGATTTGGTTATCCCTTAATTTTTTTAAAATAAAATCTCGAATTAAAGATAAACGAAACTGAGAGGAAGTTGTTAAAATGACAAAATTACTTTATATTACTGCAAATCCAAATGCGATTGAAAATTCATTTGGTCTTTCTGTAGGGGAAGCATTTATTACTGAATACAAGAAAGCAAATCCTGAAAATGAAGTTGTTCATTTCGATTTATTTAAAGAAAATGTTCCTATGTTAGATGGAACTGTATTTGATGCATGGGGTAAATTAGCAAGCGGTACTGCTTTTGAAGAATTAAGTGCAGATCAACAAGCTACTTTAGCTGCTATGAATCATAATTTAGAAGTTTTCACTCAAGCTGATGAGTATGTATTCGTTACTCCATTCTGGAACTTTAGTTTCCCATCAGTAGTTAAAAACTTTATTGATAATATTTCAATTGCTGGAAAAACATTTAAATATACTGAAAATGGTCCAGTTGGTTTACTTGAAAACAAAAAAGCATTACACATCCAAGCAAGCGGTGGCGTATATTCAGAAGGTCCTGCTACTGGAATTAACTTCTCTAGCCCATACTTAACTAGTATCTTAAACTTCGTTGGTGTTACTGATGTAACTACATTATTCGTTGAAGGTATGGCTGCAATGCCTGATAAAGCACAAGAAATTAAAGCTAATGCAATCGAAAAAGCTAAAGTTCTTGCTGCAGAATTCAGCAATGCAAAAGTTTCGAACTAAAGATTCACAATATCGAAGAATCGGCAAATACTTGTCGATTCTTTTTTTTATTAAGTATATAATTTTGCAATCGAGAAGACAAATATACTGAATTGGCAATTCTAGAATTTTAAATTAAAGTAGATCCCAACTAAGCCTCTGTCTTTAAATTACCTTACATTTATAAACAAAATGAATAATACTTTTCAAGTGGTTGGGCATTTTGTATAATAATTAACATACTCAATTATCGGAGGAATAGTATGTTTCGCACAATATATGCTGCAACACGCATTGTAATTGGTGTAATTGAAGCCAAGCTAAAATTATCATCAGTAAAAAAATTACCAAAAGATTTGCCAGTAATTGAAAGAGACCGTAGAATGCATGAATTTCCTGACTATTTTGGTCAAATGATGATTGGTTGTACTGGTAGTAAAGTAACCGTTGAAGGATTAGAAAATATTCCAAAAGACCAAGGTGTATTATTTGTTAGTAATCATCAAAGTAATTTTGATATTCCCCTACTATTAGGCTATTTAAAAAAGCCAATTGGATTTATTGCAAAAGTCGAATTAAAAAAACTACCAATCGTTCCAGACTGGATGGAACAAATGCATAGTGTCTTTATGGACAGAAGCGATCGAAGACAATCACTTAAAGCCATAATTGATGGTGTTGATAAACTTAAAAATGGTCATTCATTAGTTATCTTTCCAGAAGGTACTAGAAGTAAGAGTAGTAAAATGGGTGAATTTAAATCAGGAAGCCTTCATTTAGCAACTAAATCTGGAGTTCCAGTAATTCCTGTTAGAATTGAAGGTACATATAATATTTTAGAGGCAAATGGAAATCGAATTAAACCAGCAAATGTGACGCTTAAAGTATTTCCGCCGGTATATCCTGAACAAATCGGCATTACTGATTCTAAAGAACTAACTAAATATATAAAAGAGATTATCGAATAATCAACAAAAGCGCTCAATTTATCATTTGAGCGCTTTTCTACTTTGTTTTTCAACCTCCTTTTTTAAACAACGAATTTAAAAATACAAAAATACATCGAGGCACTTCCTAATAAAACAAATAAATGCCATATTGCATGACTATAAGGCCAACGCTTTACGAGAAAAAAAATCGTGCCAACAGAGTAAAATAATCCACCTAATAATAAGTAGAAAAATCCAATTCCAGATAGTCCAGCATAAATAGGTTTAATTGCAAACATCATTAGCCAACCCATTATTAAATAAACAATTGTAGAAAATAATTCGAACCGATTAACATATATAAATTTAAAGATTACACCAGAAACGGCTAATCCCCAAACAATAGTTAATAACGACCAACCAATTTTCCCTTTTAATGTTATGAGTAAAAATGGAGTATATGTTCCAGCTATTAATAAATAAATAGCTGAGTGATCTAGTATGGTAAATATTTTAATAAGCTTCGGGTCTTTTACACTATGAAGTAAAGTTGAACAAATATAAAGGAGCAACATGGAAGATCCAAAGATTGTAAAAGAAAATAAATGCCAAGGCGTTCCGTTATTAAGTGCTTTACTAATTAAATAATACAGTGCTGGAATACTCAGGATTGCGCCGACTCCGTGAGTAATTGCATTTGCTAATTCTTCTTTCATTGCTCTACTCATAAAAATGCCTCCTATATTAATTGAATCATTTTTATCCTTGAGAGTATTATGAACAAATGTGGAGATTTAATGTTTTCAACTTTTGTTAGTAGTATGTAAACTGGCTCCAGATAGCTTTTTATTAATTTAGAAAGCAACAAAGATTCCTAAAACATGAAACATGCATATATGTTAATCTGAATTTAAACTAATTTATCTAATTGGAGGTATATATGTTACTCATAAAAAATGGAGAAATATTCTCACCCAAATCAATAGGTAAAAACGATATTTTAATTTCGAATGAAAAAATTGAGTATGTTCATGAGGAAATAAACTTTACTTCAGCTAATCTGCCTATACAAATATTGGATGCAACTGACTACTATATTGTGCCTGGCTTCATTGATGCACATGTTCATCTTATTGGAGGTGGAGGAGAAGGTGGGTTTAAAACTAGAACACCTGAATTATTATTATCTGACTGTATAAAAGGTGGAATCACTACGGTAGTAGGGGTGCTTGGTACAGATGGAACAACGAGAACAATGGCAAGCTTACTTGCGAAATGTAGGGCTTTAGAGGAAGAAGGAATAACTTCGTTTGTCTACACAGGCTCATACCAAACACCTGTTAAAACACTATTTCCTAAAATTGAAGAAGACATCATCCTTATTGATAAAATTATTGGTGTTGGGGAAATTGCAATTTCAGACCATCGATCTTCTCAACCGACAAAGGATGAATTTGCAAGAATAGCAGCACAAGCTCGAAATGGAGGGTTACTTTCTGGAAAAGCTGGTGTTGTGAATGTACATATAGGGGATAGTAAAAAAATGCTATCAATGATTGAGGAGATTGTAGATGAAACTGAATTACCAATCACTCAATTCTATCCGACGCATATTAACCGAAATAGTTACTTATTTGAAGCAGGGATTAAATATGCAAAAAATGGTGGATTTGTAGACTTTACGACAAGTTCCATTCCACACTTTTTAAATAATGGTGAAGTCAAATGTAGTGTAGGTTTAAAAAGAATGCTCGACTCTGGAGTTAATATTGAACAAATTACATTTACATCTGATGGACAAGGAAGTCTCCCTGATTTTGATGAAAATGGAAAATTAAGAGGAATGAAAGTTGGAAGAGTAAGTAGTTTATATACCGAAGTGAAGGATGCCATTTTAATCGAAGGTATTTCGATTGAAGATGCAATTAGTGTAATCACAATCAATCCAGCTAACATCTTAAAATTACAAAAAGGTCAAATCAAAAATGGTTTCGATGCTGATTTAGTATTTTTAAATAAAACTACTTTAGAAATTGAAAGCGTTATATCAAAAGGTAAAATCATGATGCGAAATAATGAGTTATTAGTCAAAGGAACATTTGAATAGTTTTGGGATTAAAGGGTTAAGAGCGGTCCAAGGAAAGAATTTACTTTTTTTAATACTCTTTTGAATCCCTAGTTGATAATTTTTCTTTTGTCTTAAAAACCTTTAATTTCCTAATACATGCATTTAGAGACGAATAAAAGAATTAACCGAAATTCATACTAGAAATAATTGTATTTGAATGAGGTGAATGATTTGTATAAAAAAAGGACTGCATTAATCTTCACGATGTTAATTGCAGTCGTTATTTCGGCTTGCAGTGTTAAACAAAATTCTGGTGATTCATTTAAAATTGGGATCGTATCAAACTCTAATGGTAAAAATGATAGTTATTTAAACTCAATTGCAAAGAAAGGGATTTCTAAATTTGCAAAAGAGGAGAAGCTAAAAATAGATAAAGATTATAATTACATTGAAACAACAAGTACTAAAAAATTTGAAAAGAAAATAAGCAAAATGGCAGATTCAAATTATGATTTAATTATTGGAATCGGAAGTAATTTAACTAATTCCATGAATACAGTTGCCACTCAATATAAAAATATAAATTTTGGTTTAATTGATTCAAGAGTTGATTTACCTAATGTGATAAGTATTAATTTTTCTGAACAAGATGGAGGTTTTTTAGCAGGCGTAATTGCGGCTATGAAAACAAAAACAAAAAAATTAGGGTTTATCGGCGGTGTCGACAATGAAATAATAAACCGTTATAAATATGGTTTTATTTCTGGAGTTAAATCAATCAATAAAGACATCGAAGTTTTTACTGCTTATTCTGATACTTTTAGTGATCCAAAAGAAGGTTCTAAAATAGCCACCGATTTCTTTAATCAAAATGTAGATATTATTTTTCCTGTCGCAGGTTTAACAAGTAAGGGTGTTTTTAATACTGCCAAAAAAATAAAGAAATCAAATAAAAGAGAATTGTGGGTTATTGGAGTAAACAAAAACGAATATAAACAAGGTTTACCTGAAAATGTAACTCTTTTCTCAATTGTAAAAAAAATTGATCAAGCTGTATATGATTTAGCTAAGCAAGCAAAAACAAATGAATTTCATGGTGATAAAACATTAATTTATGGGCTTAATGAAGGTGGCATAAGGTTAATATGGGCTAAAAATAATGTAGAGGACCCCATTTTATTAAAGGTTGGAGAATTTAAAGATAAAATTGAATCAGGTAGTATTGTTGTACCAAGTAATGAAAATGAATACTTGAAGTTCAAAGAAAATTTAACTTAAATAAAATGCGGATAAAATGGAAATAATATTATTATGTAAACTAAATCTTAATACTTATTAAAATTTTATAAAAATCCTTGAAATTATTTGACGAATGGACAAATTTTTGACAATATTACTATATAAGGAAAGTTTGGTACTTACTTATTAATAGTGGATGGAAGTTGGGGGAAAATAATGGCTAACATAGGCTTTCCAGGTTTAATTTTAATTCTAATTTTAGCTTTAATTATATTTGGACCAAAAAAATTACCTGAAATCGGAAAGGCATTTGGAGATACACTTAGAGAATTTAAGCGTTCTACACAAGGCCTTACAAATGATCTTTTAGAAGATAAAGATGAGAAGAAAAAGTAAATAAATTACTAAAAAACTCGGACTAGTACCGAGTTTTTTTTTATCGCATTTTAATAAAAAAATAGTCAAAAGTTAAAATGTTACTAAGCGATCTATTTAAAGGTGAATTTCTTCTGATGAAGTTATAATGTTATTTATTTTTTTTATAGAAAATTTATTTATTGAATAAAACCAAACTTTTAGTAATGGCTCTTTTTTCAGAATATAAATTATTGAGTTGGTAATTGTTTGAAGAACAAATTTAATTATTTGATATAAGTAGACGGTTACAATTATTAGCAAAATAACTGAGTATCTAATTTTTGATATTCCCATACGATAGGGGATTAGTAAAGTTCTTTATTGCTGCTTTTATTTGAAAAAGTTGATTGGAACGGAAGGATTCTCGACTCCTATGGGAGATGCGGGAAGGCTGAGACCCCGGAGGCAAAGCCGAGGAGGCTTAGGTCTCGCCCCATGGAAAGCGAGATTCCTGTAGTGGAAATCAACTACACATAGCTTCTTTTTATGGGAAAATTTATTAATTGATAGGTTCTTATGCCAACAACGTGTAAAAAACTCGGTATCATACCGAGTTTTTTTATTTTATTAAGGTCAATTTGAATGTCCCTTCTAATAGTTTATCGCTTCACTTACCTAATTTTTCTCTGAAGTCAATACGATTTTTTAATAAATTTTGAATTTTTAATGGAATTTTAATAGTTACTGTTAACTGAAAATAAAAATGATATAATAAGTTAGCTTGCAAAATTTGTAGAATTTTAGAAGAGAAAGATGTGAATCAATTGGCGAATATTAAGATTGTTACTGACTCAACGGCCGACTTATTAAAAGAAGAAATTGAAAATTTAAATATAACAGTAATTCCATTATCAATTCAAATAAATGGTGAAACTTATATAGACGGTGTTACGATCTCACCGAAGGAATTTATCGATAAAATGCAACAAACAGTCGAATTGCCAAAGACATCTCAACCAGCTGTTGGTACATTTGTAGAGACATTTGAAAAATTAACAGCTGATGGTAGTAAAGTTATTTCAATTCATTTATCGAGTGGTTTAAGTGGTACTTATTCAACTGCATGTGTAGCAGCTGGTATGGTGGAAGGTGATGTTACAGTAATAGATTCAGCATTTATTACAAGAGCAATGGCTTTTCAAGTAATAGAAGCAGCAAAAATGGCAGAAGACGGATCAACAAAAGAAGAAATCGTTAAACGTATTACGAAAATTAAAAATAATTCATATTTATATATAATGGTAGATACACTTGAAAATTTAGTTAAAGGCGGAAGAATTGGGAAGGGTAAAGCATTTATTGGTTCATTATTAAATATTAAACCAATCGCATCACTTGATGGAGGCGTTTATTCTCCAGTTGGAAAGGTGCGTAGCCATCCACAGGTCGTAAAAACTTTAACGAAGTATTTTGAGCAAGATACAAATGGAAAAACGATTAAAGGCGTAGGGATTGCGCATGCAGATGCGCCAGAACTTGCAGATGCTCTTAGAAATTCAATTCAACAATTTTCAAATTTTGAATTAGACAAAACTGGTTATACGACACCGGTTATAAGCACACATACTGGTAAAGGTGCAATTGGGTTTGTTTTTTACGCTGAATAATATTTTTTCATACTAAAAAGAAGAAGCCTCAATAAAAAATGGCTTCTTCTTTTTTATTAAGTACTTTAGAATGCAGTATTGTTTCGCCTAGTAAAGATATTTTAAGCTTTTCTGTTTTTAATTTCTTTCTTTTCCATTCAGAACATAAGCGCTCTAATGCTTCGATTGGAGTGTCATCTGCAAGTTTAAAGGTTCCGTAATGCATTGGGATAAATAATTTTGCATTTAAATCGATAAACGCTTGCACTGCTTCCTCAGGTGACATATGGTTGTATTTCATAAACCATTCAGGTTCATATGCTCCAATTGGGATGATCGCTGTATCAATTTTAAATTTTTTCCCAATTTCTTTAAAGCCTGAGAAATATGCACTATCACCAACGTGATATAAGCATTCTGTAGATGTTTTGAAAACAAACCCACCCCAATGTGATTTATTTCTGTCAAATAATGTTCGCTTCGTCCAGTGTTGTGCAGGGACGAATGAAATATTAATTCCAGAATAGTTTTTTGATTCCCACCATTTCATTTCACTTACGTTATGATAGCCACGTTTATGAAACTTTTCCTTTAAACCTATTGGTAAAATGAACAATGTGTTTTTTGGAAAATGGCGTAATGTATTAAAATCAAGATGATCATAATGACCATGTGAGATACAAATTATGTCAATTGGAGGTAATTCGGATAAAGACAGCCCTGGATTTGATAAACGCTTTTTTAAAGCCATTTGATTAGCATAAACAGGATCAGTTAAAATATTGACTCCGTTAATTTGAATTAGAAAAGTAGAATGTCCAATCCATGTAATAGTTGTTTTATGACGATTTTCTTTTAAAAATGAGATTTCCTTTTGACTACTTTGTTGAATTGTACTGCTGTAATCTTTTCTTTTTTTACTTCTTTCAATTCCACATTTGACATAATCTTTAAAAGTTTTTCGATAACTCGTGTCTAAGTTTTTGTATTTTTTATTTGCCATGATCAGTCATCCTTTCGAAGATTATTAATCAACATGATTAGTGTAACTTTAGTTTGTAAAATTATCTTTTGAAAAATTTAAAGTTTATATGTTAATTAATTTAAAATATTAGAAAAGAGTAAGCTATTTTTGATACAATGGACGAGTACAACGCAACTTAGGGGGAGAAATATGAAGAAAAGTAGGTTATTCATGACATTAATAGTGATTTTATGTCTTTCATTATTAAGTGGTTGTGGAAATAAACTTGATAATCCTTTAAATTGGGATTTAGAGAAATTTACATACAAAAATCAAGAAAATCAGTCATTTGGTACAAAGAATTTAAAAGGTAAAGTTTGGCTAGCTGATTTCATATTTACAAGTTGTCAAACAGTTTGTCCGCCGATGACAGCAAATATGGCAAAATTACAACAAAAGGCAGCAGAAAAGAAATTGAATGTGGACTTTATTTCGTTTAGTATTGATCCAGGAGTTGATACACCACAATTATTAACGTCATACGCTAATAAATTTAATGCTGACTTTAGTAATTGGAACTTCTTAACAGGTTATTCTCAAAATCATATCGAAAAATTTGCTTCAGAAAATTTTAAAACAATTGTTAAAAAACCAGAAAACAATTCTCAAGTTATTCATGGTACTAGGTTTTATTTAGTTGATCAAAAAGGCAAGATTGTGAAAGATTACAGCGGTGTAAGTAATGTGCCATTTGATGACATTTTGTCAGATATTAAAACATTGAACGGGCAATAATGGTTAAATGTTAAAATAAAATATGATTTAATAAAAAACTGAGTACTTAAAAGATACTCAGTTTTTTTATTATTTAATTTAGTTTTTGCTAGCTAATTGAAATGATTAAATTGTCATTTTAGTCTAAAAAGATTTGTTTTTGGTATTCTGGTAATTTTGTACCTTTTATGACAAGCATTCCATTTTCGTAAATTGCAGCCGCTGTCGTTGCATTGATTGGGTATGGTAATTTAACAATTCGTTGTGATTGGCTATAAGAATATTTTTTATATGAGTAGTTTGTTTGATCGTTTAAAACTTCAGTAGTCGTATCAGCTTTTAAGCCTATTGTTAAGATTGTTCCTTCTAAGTCCATATAAATTTGTTCTTTGCTAACACCAGGCATACTTGCTTGAATAATTAGCTCTTCTCCATTTTCGATGATTTCTACTCCAATTGAAGAAAATACACCGTGTTTATGGAAGAATTTATCAATTTCATCAAATAGACCTCTAATAGGGGATTGATCGATTAAATCATCCACCTTTTTTAAATAATGTTGTAAATCAATAGATGAATGGCTTTGTTTTTCATCTGGAGTGTTGTTATTTTCTTTTTCACTCATACTTATACCTCCTAACATTCCGACTAACGCAGTATATGTAATGAGCCTAATATAGGTGCAGGTATTACGTGAAAAAAGATAAAGAAAATAATCAGGATAAGCCAGAATTGATAAAACCATTAGTTGAAAAAGTTTATTATAATGTAAAATAAGAAAATAAAATTAATAAATGAGAAGAGGAAGTTTAATGGAACTAACATTTGCAGCAAAAGAAGATGTAAAAGATATTGTAACAATTTATAATGACGCAATCATGAACACAACTGCTACATTTGACACGAAAATTAAAACGGAAGAGGAAATGCTAATATGGTTTCATAATCATCCAGAACTTTATCCAGTTATTGTTTCTAAAGAGAATGGAATCGTCACGGGTTATTGTTCCATAACACAATTTAAAGAAAAAGATGCATATAAACATACTGTAGAGCTATCTGTTTATATCCATCCAGATCATCGCCGTAAAGGGTTAGCAAAAGCATTAATGGTTGAGATGATCGAAACAGCTAAAAAATTAGGTCATTATACAATTATTTCATGTATAACTAGTGGAAATGAAGTTAGTGAAAGATTGCATGAAAAATTAGGATATCAAAAGGTTGGACATTTTTATAAAGTTGGCCAGAAGTTTAATCAATGGTTAGATATTGTTTATTATCAATTAATGCTTTAGGACTTTTTCAATTTATTTAACTTATACAAATTACATTAGAAGCAACAATTAACAACAACTTGATTTTATACTTTGTCTACTATTTAAACATCTAGGATTTCCTAGGTGTTTTTATTTGTATTAAGGCCGTAGTATTCATAATTTCTTTACTTTGAACGTAAAATGTAGGAGAAATGTCGGAAAGTGGGGGAAATGACTTTGAAATTAAAACGCGCATTGACCCAGAAATTAGTGAAAAAAATTCATAATTTCTTGTTTCTTGGAAAAATTGTTACAGAAAGAGTAGTGGATCAAGAAAAGCAGAGTTTGCTTTTTTATGAGGATGAAGATCATATTCGTTTTTATGTAGAATGCTTATCTCCAATTCCATCAAAATTAAAGGCTAGTTTTTCGACTCAAGACGTGCTGTTTGTAGGGACAACTGCAAATAAAAATAATGAAAGTAAAATAAAACCATGGATTAAAAGTAAGAAAAAAGACGATATAATTGACGGACTAAAAAAGGTGTTTGATTCTAAGTTAGTCATGTTTCGTTTAGAATATGCGAATGAAGTAATTACAGCAGATTTAGTTGAGTTTTTTGATGGGAAAAGAGATTCATTCTATCATCTTTTACCAGTTATTGAACTTAGAGGGGATGGTAAACGGGAAGAGGTGGAAAATCGGTTAATAAAAGGATCCTTGCCAATTCATCTACCAAAATATTTTAATGACTTTGAACAACCCGAATTTATTTTTTATGAAAATAGACTATATGGAAATTTATTTTTAAAATCGATGATGAATGATATCAGTTACTTAGAAAAGCAAAATGAAGTTACTTTTCAAGAATATGATGAAAATGAACTGAAAAAGTCTTTTATTCATTTAAATAATTTAATTTATTTTATCCCGGAAAAACAGTGGGATGAGCTGAAAAAGGACTTTAAAAAAGAATGTAGAGAACTGATCTATACTCAAGAATTTACTGAGAAACAACCATTTCCAATTGAATGGAGTAGTGATTCTGAAAATGCGTTCATTGAAAGGTTTTATCAAAATTGCTTGCAGCAAGGCTTATTATATGAAAAAAAAGACATCATAAATTTTCATATATGTTGTAAATTCCAGGCATTGACAATACTAGGTGGAGTCAGTGGTACAGGGAAGTCACAACTAGCAAGGGTTTATGGTGAGACTTTAGGACTGGAGTTTGGAAAAGAGCTACTTTTTGTTCCAATTTCACCATCTTATCGAGAACATTACGATTTATTAGGCTATTTAAATCCGGCAACAGGAATCTATATAGACTCAGAGACTGGTTTAACAAAATTACTTATAGAGGCAGAGCAATTTCCACACAGGATGTATATGGTGATTTTTGATGAGATGAATCTATCTCAAATTGAACATTGGTTTAGTAAATTTTTATCAATTTTAGAAATGCCACAAGATAAGAGAGTTATTACATTATTTCATGATCATAATGTCGTAATTAACCAATATTATAAGCCTAAAGTAAAAATAGGAAATAATATTATTTTTGTTGGTACAGTTAATTTTGATGAAACCTCAAGTGAGTTTTCTTTAAGATTATTAGACCGTGTTAATATCATCTCACTTAGATCTACGTCTTTTGTAAATTATGCTGAAAAGATGAGTAATGAAAATATATATGAAAATGTACCTCAAATTTATATTAATGCAGAATCCTTTAATAATTGGACGAAGAAAACGTTCAGTTCTTCAGAGCTTACAAATGATGAGCTTAAGTTTTTTGACGAATTTAATAAAATAGTTGAGCAGTCGCTTAGTGAACGAATTATTTCTCCTCGAATGATAAAAGATTTATCAAATTATTTAGCTAATATCCCTACACTGCCTTCACATATCCAATTTGAACGTAGAGAAGCAATCGATCTTTTTGTAAAGCAACGTGTATTAACGAAGGTCAGGGGACTGTTTGCAAATTTAGAAGAACTAATTGGTACCGGAGAGGGGAATGAACAAGAAGGGCTGTTAAACATGATTATGAAATCAAATTTAGGTAGATCAATTTCTGATTTTGAGAATTCTATTAAAGAATTGAAAAAGAAAAGAAAACAGCTGGAGATTGATGGATATGTCAACTAACGAAAGTCCAGAAGTTTTTGAACCTCTTTATCTACCATTTACAATTGCAATTCTAGTTGGAACTAGAGGCAAAGAAGAAAAAATCTCTCTTGATGCACTAACAATGAACCCAAAGGAAGCTTATTTATTTGCCTATGAAATACAGGAATTAAAAAGGTTTTTATTTCAAGTTGATGGTGAATTTGACGGTAAAATTACATTCATTTGGAACAATTTGTATCATTTTCAACAAGAAAATTTAGATGATCATCAATATATTTTCACCTCTGAAAATAGAAGAATACTAATTTATGAACATGGGAAAACGGAAAATGCATATCCTTGGAGATGTGGCTATTATGAATTTTGCATTGTTTATCAGGAACAACATTTTTACGGAATGATTAAAATCGTACCGAAAAATTTAGAGTACGATCAATTAGAGTGGATGCATGCCACTTTACATCAACAAATAAATGGAATAATGAATGATTCCCAATACTTTAAAAAATCTTCAGCTTCTTTAACACAAAATGGAACTATGTATTTTTGGCCAATTATTCGCTTTATCGAAGCGAATGAAGAGCGACTACTTGTAGCTATTCAGCAATTTATTAGTAAACTAAAGCGGAAACAAAAAAAAGAATATGAATTAAAAAGGCAAGTTAAAAAATTAGATTTCACTACGATTAGATGGAATTTATTGCATCCAGACATTTCAAACGCAACGAATTTAACGATGCAGCCTGTTGTTCAAGAGGAAAATTATTTAGATGAAATCAAGTATGCAAAAAATAAAGTGCGCAAATTTTTATTAACAATTGAAACGCTATTAACTTTTGTAAAATATGAATTAGTAAAAGACAAAAATAAAATGAATCAAATCGATTTTCAAATAAGAGATATTGAAAAAATGATGCAGAACGTTGTCGGTAATGGATCAATTACGGATCGGGAAAAAGCTAAATATCGACAGTCAAAATTATTAAAGGAAATCGAGCTAGAAAAATTAGTGAAGAGCGTTTCAGAGAAAGAACGAATTACGAATTCCTTAGAAAAACTTTATGAAGTTTATTTTAGAGAATATACAATCGGTATTTTTCGGATCGCGACTGATAATGATACGTCTAATTACCCTTCCAGTCCTTCTAAAGTGTTTTTAAATTTTATTCACTCGTTAAGCTTGTTTGATAAAAAGGTAAAGGAATATGGTAAAAAACAAATGCTTTTACCTGTTTATAAGCCAACTTTTTTACTATACGAATACTTTGTTTTTTTTTCATTATGCGATATTTTCCTTAAGTTGAAGTTTCATAATGATGAAGAACCGTTAGCTGAACAGATTTTAATGCATATTAAAGATGATGAGCTAATGGATGGTGCCTTTGTAAAGCTTGAAAACAAAGAATGGATTATTAGTTTAGTGTATAACGAAATCATTGAAGGAAGCCCACAAGTATCACTGTTGAAAGGAACTAATTTTTTTAGCGGTGAAGAATCTAAGAAACCCGATATTCGGTTAGATTTTTACCGGAAAAAAAATAATGAATATGTTGCATCAATCATTTTTGAAATTAAATATAGCCCTATGTTTAATATCTACCAGCCA
Organism: Bacillus sp. AFS002410; assembly: GCF_002556365.1. Lineage (NCBI taxonomy): Bacteria > Bacillati > Bacillota > Bacilli > Caryophanales > Bacillaceae > Bacillus > Bacillus sp. AFS002410. Next base: position 46,102 of record NZ_NUEU01000099.1, on the reverse strand, counting down.
GTAGGAAACACAAAAGCTATGGAACAAATGTATAAATACTGGGGACTTAAATATGTGGAACGCGTGAATGGTAAATTATCATTTGTGCGAAAACCGATCAATGAAGTAATTTGCTTATATCCAGGAAGTAATGTTCATCGTAAAGTTTTAGAGGCAGGTTGCGGAACTTATATTCAGTTTTACCCTAAGAAAAAGGGCGAGGATTTTTATGAGCTAGTAGGTGAAAGGGAATTAGTTGAAATTATTAATAAAACCCTTGAAGAAATAAAGTGATTTTCGAACGTAAACTTGGAACAAATTGTTCAAAGTTAGCTACGCTATAAGAAAAAACAGTGCCCTATACCGAACGAAAGGCGTAGGGCATATTTTTTCTAAACAACAAGTATTGTGGTTTGACATTTCGTTACATTGTCTATATCTTATTTTAAGAAATGAAATTTCATTAAAATAATTATTTTAAATTGGAAATTTATATTACAAAACTAATTATGTTATAATTCGGAATTCACATTTTATACATAATTACTTATGAAAGCGTTGCCAAAAGCTAAATTTTACCATACAATAGAGCCATGTACTCAAGATATTTATATATTTTTTTAACAAAATAACTAAATAGAATTCATGTGAGTTTATTAAAATTTGGTATAAACATAGGTTTATAGACGTAAGATAAGAATATTTATATAGGAATTTTAGGGGTGAATGAGAGTGTTTCGTGTTATTCATACAAATGAAGAGAATAATTTATTTAACGAGCTTTGGGGAGATTTTTGTGAAGAAAACGAAATACCTTTTTTAAAAAGGCATAATCAAGTTACTCGTTATGGTATTTGTAGTTCGGATAAAAAGTTAATTGGCACATTGGAGTTTGATAAATTTGAGTTTGGCAGTGAAGACAAAAACAAATATTATTATAATTTTTCCGAAAACAAGTATATTAAATATATCCAAAATGAAGAAATCTATGAAATTAGTAAGTTATTAATAACCCGGGAAAATAGAGGTAAAGGGTTTTTTAAACATATTTTATTGGCTTGTTATGATCATGCGATGAATAGTAACGCTGATTGGTATATTGGTACAATTAATAAAAGACTTTATATGTTTGCTAGAAGTGTAGGGTTTAAAATCTTACCTATAGACGAGTATTTCGAAATTAGTGATGATATTATTACTGTTCCTTTTTTACTGGATATCAAGCATGCTATTAAACTATTGAAACATTCAGATGAATTTAAAGAAATATTGATGTATTACGATAAATAATTTTTTTAAAAAACTCAGGGTTATTCCTGAGTTTTTTCAGTCTATTGAAAAAAGAACTATTCAATTAAGGAGCATATTTTTAATGTAGAGGAAGCGGTATGATGTTGATTTCCACTACAGGATTCTCGCTTTCCATGGGGCGAGACCTGAGTCTCCTAGGCGCGCATGCGGGGTCTTAATATAGAAATGAATTACTCAATATATTCGCTAATCTCGACCGATTATCTACTTATAATTTCAACACACTAAAAAAACTCAGGGGAATTCCTGAGTTTTTACAAATTGCACTATTCTTGCTCAAGAATAGAAGCTGTTTGATTTGTTTGATTATAAGCTGTTTGACAAGCTTGTAGAGCTTGTTCAATTCTTTCGTGATTTTGTGGTTTTTCAACAGTTTCTAATGCAGATTGAAGACATTCAATAGCGTGTTTAAGTTCAGTCGTAGCATCCTGAGTAAATTGACGTGCATTTTTTTGCATAGAAATTCCTCCCTTCATTCATTCATTTTTATTTTTACCAACATTAATTTAAGTATGTAAAAAAACGCAGCAGAGAAAATCTGCTACGTTTCAGAACTCTTATTAAGTTTTCGCACTGAATAACTTACGGTTAAACTCCAAAAATTGATAAGATTGCAAACCGTTTTTTTGGTTTAAATGTTAGAATTTTTTTCTGATCCTCTAAATCAGCCTTTAATAAAGTTACTTGTTCATTTAATTGGTCAACTTGATTTTCAAGAGTACCAATTACTTTTTTTAAATCTTCTATTTCACAGCGATGTTCCAAGATTTGCACTGAAACAACCTCGTTTGCTTTTGTTTCAACTTTTTCTTCAAGTTTGATTAATTTTTGAGTTAACTCTCTAATCAGATCAATATTGTCAGTTTCCATTTGTTTTGATTCAACTACTTGAATTGATTCTTCATAAATTTCTTTAATTTGCTCTATTTGTTCATCTGTAAATAAATATCCATTATTGGATTTCTCTAATTCTAAATTACCTTTTTTTGAAAATAATAAAACTTTTTTATTTGTTAGTTGAAGCTGTTCCGCTACTTGAGAAGTTGTATACATTGCCATTCCTCCTCTAATAATTTATATATAAACAGTTCTTTATTAAATTCGACTTTCCTTTATGGTTGACAAAACTAGTGTTGACTCGGCAAAAGTTCTTATAATACTTCGAATTTATTTGATATACCTATTAAAATGACTGATTATGTAAACTTTCTTATTTTTATATTGTTTTTTAGCGAAGGGCAGGACATAGGTGTTTAATTTGCACTTTTGATGAAATACTTTTTAAAAATTTTTTGATAACAAATTATTTAACTGAATATACTAAGATAAGCCTAATTTTAAAAATTAGATTATGAAGATAGCCTTCACTTCCAAATGGAGGGATGACTCAGTTGTTAGGAATTGGAACTAATTTACTTTTAGTTGTTGTATTAATTGCATTTACGGCCTTTTTTGTTGCTTCAGAATTTGCGATTGTTAAAATAAGAAGTTCAAGAATTGACCAGTTGTTAGGGGAAGGAAATAAAAAAGCAAGAGCTGTTAAAAAAGTAATTACCCATCTTGATGAATATCTTTCAGCTTGTCAACTTGGTATTACTGTTACGAGCTTAGGTTTAGGTTGGTTAGGTGAGCCCACTATAGATAAGCTATTTACACCTTTAATTGAACATATGAATTTGAATCCTGCTATAACAAAAACGATTTCATTTTTAATCGCATTTGGTATTATTACATTTATTCATGTAGTTGTTGGTGAATTGGCTCCTAAAACAATTGCAATTCAAAAGGCAGAACAAATTACGTTAATGTTTGCTCCAGTGTTAATTTTATTTTACAAAATTACATATCCGTTTATATGGTTGTTTAACAATTCAGCAAGACTAGTCTTAAAAATATTCGGACTTCCACCTGCTTCGGAGCATGAGGTAGCGCATTCAGAAGAAGAATTAAGAATTTTACTTTCAGAAAGCTATAAAAGTGGCGAAATTAATCAATCAGAATTTAAGTATGTAAATAATATCTTTGATTTTAATATGCGAGTCGCTAAAGAAATTATGGTACCTAGAACGGAAATGACAGCAATTGATTTGCGCGAACCTTTTCATGAGAATATTCATTTTATGAGCACAGAAAAGTATACACGATTTCCTGTTGTAGATGGAGATAAAGACCATGTTGTCGGGTTAATTAATTTTAAAGATGTATTTACTGATTTTGTCCTTCACAAAGGAGATGCAGAGGTAAAAACACTTGAACAATATATTAGACCGATCATTCAGGTTATCGAATCAATTTCTGTTCATGATCTGCTTGTGAAAATGCAAAGAGAACATATACATATGTCGATTTTAGTTGATGAATATGGTGGAACTTCTGGGCTGGTAACCGTTGAAGATATTTTAGAAGAAATTGTTGGAGAAATTCGAGATGAGTTTGATGTTGATGAAAAAGAGGATATTACGAAAGTAAACGAAAATAAATTTATTATCGCTGGTAAAGTATTAATTAGTGAAATCAATGATGTTTTTAGTTTGGATATTGACGATACAGATGTCGACACAATTGGTGGTTGGATTCTAACCGAAAATTTTGATGTCCAAGAGGGAGACTTTATTAAATTTCAAAACTGTACGTTTAAAGTACTTAAACTAGATGGGCACTATATAAAATCAATTGAATTAACACGTGAACCAGTTAAAAAAACTGAAAGCCAAGAAGAAAGCGCAACTTAAATTGTCAAACAATTAAGCTGCGCTTTTATCTATCATTTTGAAAATTTCACATACCGTAGTGATTAAAAATCAGTTGATTTAAAAAGTGCATCTTTTACAAAAATTTCGTTCTTTTCAATTGCTTTGCTATGAGTCACCACTAGTCCGATTGGGGTAGGGACGGGCAGATTGTTGACAAGTGAGAATGGAATATTCTTATTCTTAGCCATTAAAATATATTTTGAGATTGAATTGTAAGGAAGGGTACCATTTAATAATAATGTGACATCCTTGTTCTTAATTGAATTTTCAACGTTTGGATAAATTGAATTCGACATAACTTGACTAGTTGTTAATGCAATTTCAATTCTCTCGCGAATTGTGCCTAAAAAAACGTTTCGTTCTTCAATTTTTACTTGCTTTTCACCATAGATACCTTTAATTAAATAATCTTCAACATTATTACTAGCCATAAAAAAACCTACTTTCAGTTTATTAATTTAATTGTATCTAAATTTATTCTATTCTACATACGATATTATTGACATTTTTTCATACTTTTAGTTTATTAATAACTGACTATAAGATTGATAATGAGAATTTTGAAAGCCAATTTTAAAATTAATTGGATTTTAACTTCATTATAATTATAATTTTAATTTTATGTAAAATCGGAAAATTGTAAAAAATAATACCTTTTTGTAATAAATTCGACAAATTTTTATTTTTTACTTAACGAATATTTAAAAATTTGATACTATTTAATTAATAGATTTTATTGGAGGTGTTCCTTATTGATAAATCAATAGAGAGTAGGTATAGCTCTTTCATAAAGGAAAGTATGCCTACATTAACGAAGAATTGGGTCGCTCAAGCGGTAATTAGCGATGATGATCCATTTAAATCCGAGATTATCATTAATGGAACCAAATTGATTGATTATACATTATTATTTATTGAAGGTAAAATTAATGAGGATCAAGTAGTAGATTTGGCACATAAAATAGCCCTTGAACGAGCGAAGGCCAGCGCAAACATCGGTGATTTTGTGTATAACTCGAATATAGGCAGAAGTGAACTTTTTAAACATTTGTCAGAATTTGAAGAAAGTATTAGCTTACTTCAACCACTAATTAATAAAATAAACTATGTTTTTGATCAGTTTATTTATTTTACAGTTAAACAGTATTCTTATATTATTACTCAAGACATTGAAGAAAAGAAGCACTTCATAGATGAAACACATAAAGAACGACTGACAATTCTTGGTCAAATGTCAGCTAGTTTTGTACATGAATTTAGAAATCCACTTACTTCGATTATTGGATTTGTTAAATTGCTTAAAGGTGATCATCCAGAATTGAAATATTTAGACATAATAGATCATGAATTACATCAATTAAATTTTAGAATTGATCAATTTCTTCATGTTTCGAAAAAAGATCATGATCAAATGGTGGAGAACTTTTTAATAAATGATTTATTCAAAGAGATAACTGATTTTCTATATCCAAGTATTGTAAATTCGAATGTTATTTTACAAGAAGGACTTTTTAATCATATATACATACCAGGTTTCCGAAACGAACTTCGCCAAGTTTTACTTAATATACTGATGAATTCAATTGATGCACTTGCTGAAAACAACGGTCAAAAAACGATTCATTATCAAGTTGTTGATTTAGAAGATAAAATTGAAATTCAAATTAGAAATAATGGCCCTAAAATAAGTGAAGAAAGCATACGGACAATTTTTGAACCATTTGTTACGACAAAAAATCATGGTACTGGAATTGGTTTATTTGTATGTAAACAAATTGTAGAAAAACACGATGGTAAAATCGAATGTATTTCTGATGAGGATTGGACAGCATTTTGCATAACTCTGCCAAAAGAGGCATAAAAAAACTCGGAAAAAAACCCGAGTTTTTTTATTTTACTAATATAATTTTATAACATCAAATTTTGAATCCCCACCAATACTCCCAACTGACACTAAATCATATACTATATTTTCTTGGAATTTTGATTGATAAAGCGGCAGAATAATTAATTTTGTACCTGATAACCTTATTTCTAAATTAACAGTCATAGGTGAAATTGGGAGATATTCTGATGCATTTCTATATGGTACATTTGAAAAAACAACGTCTCCTTCCCCAGCTTTTACAGCAAAATCAAGATTAGTTGAACTAGGAGATAAGTTAATAAAACGAATTTTAGCTTCTCCTAAAGGTAATGAAAGATCATCAGTATAAGAAAAAAGTGAAATCTTCTCTACTTTAGCACCAATTGCAATTGTATAATTTTGCTCATCAAGTAACGATATTTCTTCAGAATGTATCGGGTTGGATAAATCCCCAGATTTGAAAATGTCAATATGGTGTACTCCAGAAGAAATGCTTAAATAATGAGTCGAGTTTTTAAATGATAAATTAGAAATTAATGGCTTTTTATTAATAAAAATATCAATGCTAATTTTGTTCGGGATTACATTTAATAGTCTAATGAAGGATAAATTTTGTTTTTTTATCGCCTGTTTTTTATGACTTAATGGTGCATTATTTGTTATTAATCTTTCAAACGAATCAAACTGCTGATATTTGATATGGTAAAAATCATCATTGTTATTTGTATTGGATGAAAAGTGATTAATTATATTTGGTTTCAAACGATCCATATGCTCGACTTTCTTCAAATTGCACACCTCCTATATGTATCATTTAACCGTCCCACTTAAACTATTATTCAATAAATAGTTAATTATGAATTATTTTCTGTTTAACACTCTAAGCAAAAGATTGAAATTGAAAAGAGGCGTGTCAACAAAGAGTATTACCTAATGGCAGATTCGAATATGTTCTTTTTTTCTTAAAAGTTAAAGGGATTGATAACGTGCAATTCTTTGAAAAGCAAAAAAGAAAAAAGGATAAGATAAAATTAGTAAGATTGATAGTAATATTTTAAAAACTTATAAGAGGTAGAGGGAAAAATAATGGCTTTAAGTGCAACTGTAAATTATAAAGATAAAACTGTTAAAAGCTTTGTAATAGAAGAACATCTTCATGATGAAATATTTGAAAAAAATACAGTGTGGAAATCATATAAACAACTTTCAAGGATAAGTGATTATTATCTTTATGGATTGAAAATGAATAAAAAAGATTTTTTTCAATTTATTGAAGAGTGGGAGGAATATTCAAAATGGATCCATACTACTTATCAGATAGAATATGAAAAAATATTGATTGATTTGAGAAAAATATATAATTTTAATGAAGTAAGTTATGTGAAATTTATTGGTGATTGATTAGGTTAATAAAACTAATTGGTTAAGAAAGAAATTATGCCTATGTAACTAAAACGTTGTTTGTTAGATAACATTTTGGAGCTCTAATCAGCTCTTTTTTTATTTGAAAAAATGGTAGTTTAGTACCATAAGGATTGTTTAATTTTATATGAAAAAATGTGAGATTCCCCCAAATTATACAAGACGTTAAGTTGATATAATTAATTTAAAAATATTTGTAGGTGGTGTAAATATGAAGAAATTTATATGGTTACTACTTTGTATTTTTGTATTTTCATTAATATCTGGATGCAATTCGGATAACAAGAGTTTTTCTGAACTGAATCACGGAAATTTAAATGAAATTAGCAAAATTAAAATTACTAACGGTCAGAACGGGGAGAACACAGTAATAACAGAAAAGAAGGCAATTGAAAATTTTATTAGTGATATTAAAGATATTAAAGTTGCCCAAAATAAAAACACTGATGTAAAAGGATGGTTATACAGTGTTACATAGTATAATCAAGACAAAAATTTAATGAGTTTCACAACTAGTGAAATAGTAGGAAAGACAAAAAAAGATGATGCAACATTAGTTATTGCAATTGAAAAATTATTGAATCTTAAGTGAATTTTATTCAACTAATGCAATGCCTTAGTTGAACAATTTAATCTACGTTCTGCGGGACTTTTTTTATTGAAGACAATGGGAGATTAGTTGAAAAAGGATTGTCTGAAACTACATAAAAAAAGGTGGAATTCCTCCACATTATAGAACTCTCTTATGTAAAATAAGAAAAGCTTTTTGTCCTGTATCTTTCATTATCTTGGTTATATGAAACATTACACATTATCGATTTAAACAATAATAAGGAACTCGATAATGGCTTGATTTGGTCAATTTTTAATGGAAATAAAAATCTTGATAAAGAATAAAAATATTAAAAAAATATTGACTTTTTCATATTTATGTATAGAATAATTATTAATAAAATGTTTCAGAGATGTGACAACAAAACGACTGTGAAAGGACGAGTAGTAGTAGGACGTAGACAAAGCGAGTCAGGGGTGGTGTGAGCCTGATACGAAGCCTATTATGAAGAACCTCCTGGAGTCGCTGACCGAAATCCTTTAGAGGAAAGTAGACTTAGCCGTGATCTTCGACGTTACAAGAAGAGCAGTATCGAGATATCTCTAATCTCCGTACTGAATAAGTGAGCAACCTCTGTTGCTAATTTGGGTGGTACCGCGGAACCAAAGCCTTTCGTCCCAGTTTTTTTGGGAAAGAAGGGCTTTTTTTGTTGGCTTTTTTCTATAACATCCAAACATTTTAGGGGGAAATAAGCATGTATCAATCATTAATGACAGTAAGAGAGACTCAAATCGCAATTAAGGAAGTTAAGACATTTTTTGAGGATCAATTAGCAAAACGTCTTGGAATGTTCCGTGTATCTGCACCATTATTCGTAACGAAAAAATCAGGTTTAAACGATCACTTAAACGGTGTAGAACGCCCAATTGAATTTGATATGCTTCATTCAGGAGAAGAGTTAGAAATTGTTCATTCACTAGCGAAATGGAAACGATTTGCACTGCATGAATATGGTTACGAAGCTGGTGAAGGTATCTATACAAACATGAACGCGATTCGACGTGATGAGGAACTTGATGCTACGCATTCAATTTACGTTGACCAATGGGATTGGGAAAAAATTATTCAAAAAGAATGGCGTACAGTAGATTATTTACAAGAAACTGTACAGACAATTTATGGAATCTTTAAAGAATTGGAAAATCATTTATTTGAAAAATATCCGTATCTTGGGAAGTATTTACCAGAAGAAATCGTATTTATTACATCCCAGGAGTTAGAAGATAAATATCCAGAGTTAACACCAAAAGATCGTGAGCATGCGATTGCAAAAGAGCACGGAGCAGTCTTTATTATTGGAATCGGCGATGTACTTCGTTCTGGTGAAAAACATGATGGACGCGCAGCTGACTATGACGACTGGAAATTAAACGGTGATATCTTATTCTGGCATCCAGTATTGCAATCTTCATTTGAATTATCATCAATGGGTATTCGTGTTGATAGTAAATCACTTGATGAGCAGCTAACAAAGACAGGTGAAGATTTCAAACGCGAGTATAATTTTCATAAAGGCATTTTAGAAGATGTGCTTCCACTAACACTTGGTGGTGGTATTGGGCAATCAAGAATGTGCATGTATTTCTTACGTAAAGCACATATTGGTGAAGTTCAATCTTCTGTATGGCCTGATGAAATGCGAGAAGCATGTAAGAAGGAAAACATTCATTTGTTTTAAGACAAATTAGCAATAAATAAAAGCATGCCTCTATATCTTTTGTTTATACATATTCATTAGAGAATTGAAATTTAATAACATGTAGACTGTTTCGGCAGTCTATTTTTTTTATGTTAAATGACAAATCATTATACGCTTTTAAACTATAGTCTGCTTTATATATGTGGTTTAGAAATTATTTTGATTTTTTTTCTTGACTTGAAATCCATTTCATAATTTAGATTGAAAATAAGTTAAATTTCAACAAAGGGGGAAGAAAGATGATTAGAAAAGTTAATCTTCACCAGGACGAATTTGTACTATCTACTATTACAGGTTTAGTAGAAATTTTTGATGGGATGCAAAATATCTACTATGGAGACTTGTTTTTAACAAATAAAAGATTATTTATAGAAAGCAATAAACTTATAAATTTTGAAAAGTCTTTTTGGTTTGAAGGAGAGATGGACACTATTAAAAATTCTACCCTTATTGTAGGAGAACAAAGAATTGAGGTAAGATGGGCGTACAATGGAAATCTAATTTACTTTATAAAAGCTTTTCAGAAGTTAAAAGAAAGTGCGTAGTATTCTTCATCAGAGGTTGTTGTGGGAGGTAAGTGATGGCAAATATTAACGATATTGCAAAATTAGCAGGTGTATCCGTCTCTACTGTTTCTAGAGTGCTTAACAATTATAAGTATGTTGCTAGTGATAAAAGAGAAGCTGTCCTTAAAGTTATTGAAGAAATGAATTATACACCAAATAAAAATGCGATTGATTTAATTCGAGGAGAAACAAGAACAATCGGTGTGATTCTCCCATATAACAATAACCCGGCATTCGATCAAATCCTGAACGGGATCTTGAACAAAGCATTAGAAAATGATTTTTTGATTACAGTACTTCCTTCAAATTATAGTAAAGAAAAAGAAGTGGAATATCTGCAAAAATTAAAAAGTAAGCTGTATGATGGGATCATTATTGCTTCAAGAGCAAATGATTGGGAGACGATCATTCCTTTTAGCGAATATGGAACAATCGTAGCTTGTGAATATACACAGCACAAGGAAATTGGCTGTTCCTATATGGACCGTTATTCTTCTTATCTAGATGCCTTTCAATTATTAAAAAATAAAGGACATTATAAGGTAGCTTTTACAACAGCTAGGCTAAAGAGCAATAGTACAAATCAAATGATTGAAGCTTATACTGAGATTTTTGGTGAGCTTCAACCTAAATATCATATATCTGATTGTCATTCCTTAGAAGATGGTTACATGGCAGCAAAGAAATTCCTGCAATTGTCGAAAAGACCAACTGCAATCTATGCGAATGGCGATGAAGTGGCTGGTGGTATGTTTTTATTTGCTAAGTCTCAACAATTGAAAATCCCAAGTGATTTAGCGATCATTGGTCAAGAAAATCAACCAATTGGAATCGGTATGGGAATATCTACAGTGGATCACCAATTAATGAAAGTTGGTGCACAGGCTTGTGACTTAGTAATAAATAAGTCTACAGAAAAAGTAAAAATACCGTATCGCATTGTGGAAAGAGATTCTGTTTAAATCACATTTTTGGTGGTATTAACAAAGAGAATATTTATAACATAGATAAAAAATTAGTTTAAAGTGGGGAAAGAAAATGAGTAAAAAATTTATAGTTTTTGACATTGATGGAACGTTACTCACGACAGAAATGAAGTTTTTAGATAGTACAAAAGAAGCATTAATTTCTCTTAAAGAAAAAGGACATGAGATCGGGATTGCGACAGGAAGGGACTATACTTCAGCAATAGCAATCGTTGATGAGCTTGAAATTGATACTTATGTTTTATGTAATGGATCAATTGGATATGTCCGACATGAGTTGGCGCATGAGGAAAACTTTACAAAGCAATCTATTATGCAATTAATTAAAATTGCAACGGAAAACAATGATCAGATTGTATTCCAAACAGCGAGCGGATTAAAAAGACATTTCGAGCTACCAGGAGATTCGTTAACGAATGCCTACGATAGTCTAGGATTGACCATTCCGGAGTTTGATGATCTGTATTGGGAAAAAAATTCAATTATTCAAGCGATGCTTTTTTGCAAGCCTGAAGATCTTCCAAAATATGAAATCAATGAATTCAGATATGTTAGTTGGCATAAATTTGGCTCTGATGTCATTCCGAAAGAAGGATCAAAAGCAAAAACCATTTTAAAAATCGCAGAAGAAAATGGATTTAAGCAGGAGGATATCATCTTTTTCGGAGATGGAATGAACGACATTGAACTGATGGAACACTCAGGAGTTGGGGTTGCAATGGGAAATGCCGAAACAGAAGTAAAAGAAAAAGCCAATTTAGTCACAGATAGTTGCGATGAGCATGGAATTTACAATGCACTTAAGAAAATGTTATTAATATAATTATATAGAAAAAGTCAACTAATGGATGTATGAGTTAAATAACTTCCTCGACTAAAAAACTGCAAAAATAAATAGGATTGTCTAATTTGACAATCCTGTTTTTCAACACCTTTTATAATAATCCTAAAATAATTTATTAACGTCAAATCTTGTTTCCTCTTTAACACACCCTACTGATACTAAATCATATACTGTATTTTCTTTAAATTTAGTTTTATTCGTTGAAACGAGACAAATTGTTTATTATTAACTTGGAACATAAACACCTTTTTTTTCCCCCTTTTTCAAACTCCATTCCTTCTATGAACACCAACCTTTATTCCCATTTATAATATAATTCATTAGAAAGAAAATTGAGAATTATTTTATATTTAAAACTCTTAAAATAGTTATTGCATATTAGACTCAAAATTTAATAGAATACTTTTAATATAGTTTTTTACAACTAAATATAAGCTAATTAAGTTCAGTCACTTTTATTTTAAAGTGATTCTTAATACGCTCGTATAATTTTGGAAATAAACGGTCCAAGAGTTTCTACCAAACTGCCGCATAGTTTGACTACGAGAGATATGACATAACATAATCTCTCCTATTTTTAGGAGGAATAAGCAAATGAACTTACATGAAATGAAAACATCCACAAAGGCTGAAAAAGCTGACTTTTTAATAAAAAATGGAAAAATAATTAATGTATTTACGAAAGAAATAATAGAGGATTCAATTGCTGTAACTAATGGGATCATTGTTGGAATCGGTGAGTATGAAGCGAATGTAGTAATAGATGCAGATGGTAAATATATTTCACCAGGCTTCATTGATTCGCATGTTCATATCGAGTCCTCTATGGTTTTACCTAGTGAATATGCAAAAACAGTCCTACCACATGGAGTTACGACTGTCATAACAGATCCGCATGAGATTGCAAATGTTGCTGGGGTTAATGGGATTAAAATGATGTTAGATGCTTCGGAAAATATTCCATTAGATGTTCGGGTGATGCTACCGTCTTGTGTTCCTGCAACTTCGTTAGAGCGAGGGGGAGCGGTACTTTATGCAGAGCATTTAGAGCCATTTATGAGTCATCCAAGAGTGTTAGGTTTAGCAGAAGTAATGGATTATCCTTCTGTTATGGCGATGGAAAAACAGATGATGGATAAATTAAATTTAGCACATAAGTATCAAAAGCCTATAGATGGCCATTTAGCAGGACTAACTAAAAATGAAATTAACGCATATTCCTATGCTGGTATTTCAACAGATCATGAATGTACAAATGTTCAAGAAGTACTTGAAAGACTTAGAGTAGGGATGTATGTTGCATTTAGAGAAGGTTCCGCTGCAAGAAATCTAAAGGATTTGTTACCTGCAGTAAATGAAAGAAATGCTGGGCGTATTATGTATTGTACTGATGATAAACATTTAGACGATATCATGAAAGAGGGTTCGATTGATTTTTGTATTCGAACAGCAATCGAATATGGGATTCATCCAGTAACTGCCTATTCAATGGCGACTTTAAATCCAGCTACTTGCTATGGTTTAAAACAAAAAGGTGCAATAGCTCCTGGATATGAAGCAAACTTTGTATTTTTAAGTGATTTAGAATTAGTAGAAATTACTGATGTATGGTGTAAAAATGAATTTATCGTAAGAAATAGACAAAATATCAATTTTATTAAAAATGAAGAGTCAAAATTGATTGAATCTAAATTAAGCTTAGGTGATATAAAGATTGAAGATTTTGAGTTGAAAACAGACTCACAAACGTTCGCTAACATTATTGAAATTAATCCGAATAGTATCGTTACAAATCATATAATTGATAAAATCACGATTGAAAATAATTCATTCAAGCCAAGTGCAAAAGAAAATTTATGTAAAATAGCAGTAATCGATCGCTATCATTCAGAAAAAGAACTTGGTTTAGGAATTGTTAAAGGCCTAAATTTAATTGATGGAGCGATCGCAACGACCGTTGCTCATGATTCTCACCAATTAATAGTTGCCGGCATGAATGATGAGGATATGTATGTAGCGATTAAGACAATTGAAGAAATGAACGGTGGAATTGTCGTCGTATCTTCGGGAAAAGTAATCGTTAAATTATCATTGCCAATTGGAGGATTAATGAGTAATCAGTCTGCAGAAGAAGTAGAAGCAGGTTTACATCAAATTGAGAATTCAATGTTAAAAATCAGACCTAACAATACATTTAATGCTTTCTTAACTTTATCTTTCCTTGCATTGCCAGTTATACCTAGTATAAAAATTACGACTAAAGGTTTATTTAATGTAAATGAATTTAAATTTATTCCTGTTTTGGTAAATGAGTAAAATAGAATACTGTACTAAATGAGACTCCGAGAATTGGGGTCTTTTTGAAGTTTAAACAGTTTGAAGGTCACATTACCTAAAATTAAATTTGAATTTTTAAATAGAATTGATGAAATTCTTATACAATAGTAAATGAGAAACATTCGATATACAATCAGGTTAAAATGGATTGAGGAGAAGAATGCATGTCAGAAGTGATTTTTAACCATTTAAGAAATGTTCCACTCTTTAAAGGCCTTACAGATGATGAGCTTCAATCTATTGTGGACATTTCATATACAAGAGAATATATTGCTAAATCATTTGTCTTTATGCAAGGAGAAAGTCTAGACAGAGTATTTTTTATCCATTCCGGTAAAATAAAAATACATATAAATGATCTGTCAGGGAAAGAGCAAATTGTTTCGATTCCACAAGCTGGTGAAATGTTTCCTCATGTTGGTTTATTTCTTAAAGGTACTTTTCCTGCTCATGCTGAAGTTATTAAAGCTGCCAAATTAATAGTTCTACCAATTGCAGATTTTGAGCTAATTCTAATTAAACATCCTGAATTATGCATTAAATTATTTAAGTTTCTTAGCGAAAAGATTGTTGATTTACAAGCGAGGTTAGTTGAACAAACACTACATAATTCATTTGATAAAATCATCATGTTATTACGACGACTAAGTAAGTCAAATGGAATACCATTAAATAATAATCAATTTAAAATAACAACCCATTTTACCAATCGTGAGCTTGCAAATATGATTGGTACATCAAGAGAAACGGTTAATCGAACAATCAATCAATTAAGAAAAAAAGAAGTAATTAGCATGGATTCTGAAGGTTTTTTTATCATAAATATAGACAAACTCGACAATAAACTTTATTAATAATAAGAAAAAAAGGCATATGAAGTTAAATTTCATAGGCCTTTATAAGTTTTCACAAATTTTTAAACTCGTAATATTTGATTAATCTCTTTCGATTACTCGATTAAATAAGATATTATTTTCTAAATGGATATGTTGGAACGTATCAGCCTCAAGAGCCTCAAGTCTTTGATAGACAAGACGATAAGTTCCACAAGCTTCAACTGGAGGAGTAAAGTCATTCGTAATTTCACGTAATTCCTTTAAGATATTACCAGCAGAGTTATGGTCACTTTCTAATTCTTCAACGATTTTATTTAGTTTATTACGATTTTCAGCAGTTGGATTTTGTTCATGCTCTAATATTAGCTTAAAGTCTACTGCTTCTTCTTTCCAAGTATGTTGTTCCAGTTCTGTTTTTAAGTCAAAAAATAATTTGTGTAAGCGTACTAAATGAGGATGAGATTGACCGTGAACTCGCATTACTTTCGTTACATAAGGGCTTAAAAGTGGTAATTCTTCGTTTAAAAAGTGATGATGTTTGTTAACAATATGAGCAATTAATTCTTTATTTGAAGCTTTATTATAATCAATATCTGCTTCGTTTATTTGTTTCGATTCATGATAAAGTGTATTTAATTTTGTTAAAACTTCTTCAACGTTCAAATTTTTTTCTTTAATCGCTTCAATTAGTGGTCTATTACCACCACAGCAAAAATCAATTCGATATGATTTAAAAAGGTCACTAGCCTTTGGAAATTCGGTAACAATCTTGCTAATTTTATCAAATTCATTAAATGGTTGATTCATAAAAAAGCCTCCATCATTTTTTTTCTAACTAGAAAAAGAATAACAATTTAACGAACAATACTTTGTGATATATATCACAAGTTTGGTTTTTTTATTAAAGTGAAAATATGAAAAAGTAAATAAATTATTTATAGAGTTCTTTATTTTGAAGGTATACAGGGGGATTTTTTAAAAAATCTAGTTCAAAAGGGTATAAGTCATATTGTTAATTAGTTCACAAAATGGACAAAGGATAGGATTTCTTTACTTGGGTTAGTCACTAAAATCATAAAAAGCTGAGATATATTTGAACAGATTGAAAATGACTCAAGCAATTCTTGAGTCATTTTGATTTTTTTAGGGTTAATTCTATTCAAATCAACAAAATCTATAATGAAGAAATTTTTATATAAAGAACGAATGATAAAGACGAACTAAATGTGAAGAGTATGTATTACAATGCATAAGGAGAGATTGTGTTGAGTGATAAGATAGATTTTTCAGAAAAAATCCATATAGGTGAATTGATTGCAGTTTCAAACGTGTACGGATTAACTCCATATACCCTTCTTTTAGAACTTGAAAAAGGTACGATTGAAGTATTTCTTTCGATAAATGAATTTAACGGGAAATATAGTGATACGACAGATCTAGACTGGTGTCAATTAAATAACGGAAAGGTATTTTCTAAAAAACTGAATCACTAAAATTTAGTTTTATTAATATTAAAATGGTAATGAAATTTTAAGTTAAAGATTTAAAATTTCACATTGAAAACAACTCGATAAGTTAATAATCTAGCTAGTCAGGTAAATACCCTATCTAAAAGGTAGGGTTTGGATTAAACGTTTTTGACGACAACTTAAGTTCTTTTATTTAATACGATTTCGCCAAACATGGCTAATTGATCATTATTTAGACTTTCTTTATGAATTGTTGGCATGACAACGGATAGAAGGAAATTAACCTCATTATTTAATCGATGAATCTCTTCTAACAATTCAATTTGTATGCCTTTCATTTCACTTATTACCTCTAAAAACAAATCTTCTTTATTCTGATTTAATTCATTCAGCTTACTACTCATATCAAACACCTCCAATGACATTATTCGTTACATAATATTCAATATCCTTTTTGTATTAAGTATTTTTAACATTTCTATAAAGTAAAAAAACTCAGCCAATAATTTAATTTTGGCATGAGTGGGATTTTTCATTTTAAATAAGTAAAAATCGTTTTGCTTCTTAAGGATGTAGTATTCATTCTCCAATATTATCTTCAAACCATTCCTGCAGCTCTTTTAAAGAAGTAAAGGAAAAAATTTCTTCACCATTTTGTCCGTTATCAGTACCATTATTACCCCTTAAAGTAATTTGTCCTTCTTCTCCAGAAATTAAGATTGCATATGGATGGTTTAAATTAATAAATCTCGCATCTAAATCATTATCAATCCAATTTTTACTACTTAAAAATGCTTCGTAATGATCCATATTGATTCCTCCTGTCGATGATATTGTTCCAACTTATGAAAAAAATACGCAAGAATTTAGGTTTATAAAGCGTAATGACCCTTTTCTTAGTTCGCTTTTTTCGTATCGGGTCAATCGCTAGCAAAAGTATAATTAAAATTGCCAATAATTTCCGTATATAGAAGTTAAAAATAGAAAATTATAGAAAAGACAATGCTGCAAAAGGGGGGGCTTATTTGATTCGAAATAAACATAAATTGCTAAGAACGTTTAAGTCAAGAAAGAATGAGGAAATAAATGTTCGACAAGATCCCCTATATGACAATTATGGTCAAAATATCGAAGCATTCGAATTAATTTTTGATAATTGCTCAGACGTAATTTTTCGTTCATTTTTACTATTCGGAAATACTAGGGCAACGATTATTTATATTGAAGGCCTAACAGATAAAGAAGGAATTGAAAATTTTGTTTTAGTGCCACTAATGGAAAAAGTATCAACCACAAAACAATCAATAAATGATGTAATTGAGGATAAAATTCCAGTTTCTAAAGTGAATAAGGTCATTTCATTTCAACAATGTATCGATTCAATTTCATCTGGCAATCCAATTCTTTTATCAGAAGGTGTAAAAGCTGGGTTTTCTTTAGGGCTTGCAAAGTGGGAAAAACGCTCTATAGAGGAACCAACAGCTGAAGTTGGCATTAAAGGACCGCGAGAGGGATTTAATGAGTCGATCGAAATTAGTAAATCTCAATTACGTAGAATTATTAAAAGTCCTTCACTTAAAATGCTATCGCTGAAAATTGGGCGCTATACGAATACAACAATTGTTATTACCTACATAGAAGGAATTGCAGATCAAACGCTAATCGATGAAATCGTTAGCCGATTAACAGGTATTGAAGTAGATGGAATTTTGGAAAGTGAATACATTGAGGAATTGATTGAAGATAATGCTTTTTCGCCTTTTCCGCAGATTTTGTCTACTGAACGTCCAGACGTAGTTTGCTCTAATTTACTTGAGGGAAGGGTAGGCATTTTAGTTGAAGGAACGCCATTTTGCTTAATTGCTCCCATTTCATTTTTTTCATTGATTCAATCACATGAAGATTACTATCAACGATTTATCGTTAGTTCAGCGATTCGATGGTTACGCTATTTATTTCTTGGTATTTCACTTTTGCTTCCATCATTTTATGTTGCGATTATGACTTTTCATCAAGAAATGGTACCAACTAATTTGTTACTAAGTATGGCAGCTTCTCGAGAACCAATTCCTTTTCCATCAATTGTAGAAGTATTGATTATGGAAGTTTCATTTGAAGCACTGCGAGAAGCAGGAGTTCGATTACCTAAGCAAATAGGAGCGGCTGTAAGTATTGTAGGTGCTTTAGTAATTGGTCAGGCAGCTGTTCAGGCAGGTTTGGTTTCGTCACCAATGGTAATTGTAGTGGCGATTACTGGAATTGCCTCATTCATGTTGCCTCGTTATATTGCAGGGATTGCGATCCGTTTGCTCAGATTCCCGATGATTTTGCTTGCAGGTTCATTGGGGTTAGTTGGAATCATGTTAGGTATAATCCTGATCGTCATCCATTTATGTAGCTTACGATCATTTGGTGTTCCATATTTATCTCCCCTTGCTCCGCTTAAAACTGAAGAACTAAAGGATGTCTTATGGAGAGCACCATTTTGGATGATGGATAAACGGCCTCATCTCACAGGAAAGACTAATTTAAATCGTCAATCCGACGGGCAATCACCAAAAAATCATAAATGAAATGGCCTTTAGTAAAAAATTTAAAGGAAAGACGAAAGGAGAATCAATTAATGAAACGTGTTCTCTATTTGTTATCCTTATGTGGATCGATTTTATTGTTAAGTGGTTGCTGGGATCGATTGGAAATAAATGATTTAGCCATTGTCACTGCAGTAGCCATAGATCGAATAGATGATAAAACGATTGAACTTTCAACTCAAGTAATTATTCCGAAAAATTTAAGTTCTGGTAATGGACAAGCTGGAGTAGGTCAACAAAGTTCATTAACTATTGTTAGATCTCAAAAAGGAAAAAATATTGCCGATGCAATCTCAAAACTGCAAACGAAATTACCGCGTAAAATATTTTGGGGGCAGTGTGAGGTATACATTTTTAGCGAAGAGTTAGCTAAAAAAGGGGTAAAAGAGCAAATGGATTTTTTACTTCGTCATCCTCAACCAAGGGAAAGAGCCTATTTATTCGTGAGTAAAATTGATCCAAAGAAAATACTCGAGTTGTCTACTCCCATAGAACGATATTCAGCAGAAACAATTATGGGGCTATCCGATTTTCGATTTTCAATGCAAGTCAATTTGCAGTCCTTTGAAGCCACGTTAACAAGTCAAGCAAATGCAGCTGCTATTCCATTACTAGAAATACAGTCAGCACCAAAGAATGAGGACTCAGATCAATCCAATCGACTACCAGCCATTATCGGTACGGCTGTTTTTAAAAAGGATAAAATGATTGGACAGATTTCGGAACGAACAACAAGAGGAGTTCTATTATTAAGAAATGAACAGAAAGAATTTACTGTAACATTAAAATCTGTTGACAGGAAAGGTAATGTGTCATTGTATCCCGTTTTGCTTCGTACAAAGCTTGTACCAGAAATTCAGCATGATAAATGGAAAATGCTTGTGAAAGTTAAGGCAAATGGAGCTATTGTCCAAAATGGAACAGACCTAGATTATTCAAATGAACTACTTAAAAAGAAACTAGAAAAAGTATTTCAAGAAAAGATTAAAGATGGCATAGAACAATCTCTTAAGGAAGTTCAACAAAATCTTAAAACTGATATTATCGGTTTCGCAGATGAGTTTCACAGAACCTATCCGAAACAATGGAAAAAAGTCGAAAATCACTGGGATGAGAAATTTCCTACTGTAGAAGTAAAAATTGACGTCGATGCAAACATTCGAAGACAAGGATATATTAACAAACCAGGAGCAATACCTGAGAAAGAGGTTCGGAATAAATGAAGTGGGGTTCTTTTATTTGTACAACAGTAATTGTAGCTCTAATTTTCTTTTTTGAATGGAAAAAAATGAAATTAGCTTCTAAAGAAGATCAGATTGGCTTTGTTTTGATCCTTTTATTAGCATGGATTTTTTCTTTGTTTAATCTACAGCAAATGGCTGGACCAATTACATGGGTTGAAGCTCTTTTTAAACCATTTGAAAAATATATGTAATGACTGATCAATTTTACAATTCTTAAAGGAACAAGATTATTTGAGAGCGGTTGTTTAGTAGAGCTATGAAAAAAATAATCTTAACTTCGGTTATAGAATTATTCCAAAAAGGAGGTAGACAATGGAGAAAGGGAAAATATCATCGCTTCAAATGGCATTCATGCTGTATCCAACCATAATTGCTACAGCTATTCTCATGCTTCCTAGTTTCACTGCTCAATACGCTAAACAAGATCTATGGCTGTCCCCGATTTGGGCGTGTTTAATAGGATTTTTAACTGTTTTCATAGCAATTCAATTAAATAAACTATACCCGAATCAAACAGTGATTCAATTTAGCCAGCAAATAGTAGGTCGCTTCTTTGGGAAAATAGTTGGATTACTATTTTTGATATTTTACATTCCTACTACAGGTTTAATTACTAGAAGTTATGGAGAATTTGTGGTCGACTCCTTTCTACCTCATACGCCAGTAGTTGTTATTACGGGATCTATGATATTAGTCTGTTCATTTGCGATTCGAGGAGGTATTGAATTACTAGGAAGAGTGGCAGATTTATTTGTGCCGATTTTTATAATTACCCTTATTTTACTTTTACTCTTACTACTTCCAGATTTTAACTTCAACAATTTATTGCCTATAATGGAAGATGGATTCATGCCTTCATTTAAAGGGTCAATCATACTACAAGGTTGGTTTACAGAATTTTTTTTAATCATCTTTCTCCTTCCATTTTTAAAGGATTCTAAAAAAGGGCCAAAATCAATTTCTTGGACTGTATTTGCAGTAATGATTACTTTAGTTATCGTGAATATGTCAGCCTATGCAGTTCTTGGAACAACAACACCCTACAAAGTCTATCCTTTAATGAATGTAGCCCGATATATTAGTATTGCCAATTTTTTTGAACATTTAGAGGCAATCTTTATGGCAGTATGGATTTTAGGAACATTCGTTAAAATATCTATATTTTATTACGCATCGGTACTAGTCGTTGCTCAGTTATTGAATCTATCTGATTACCGTCCAATCGTATTACCAGTTGGGATTCTAATTGTTGAATTTTGCTTTTGGTCATTGCCTAGTACAGTTGAAATTAGCCATTATGAAACCGCAGCATTCCCATTTTATGCTCTTTTTGTTCAAACCATAATTCCTTTATTCTTGTTATTACTTTCGCTATTTAAAAGAAGTTTTCAAAAGCTAACAGAAAATTGAGTGTTTATCAATCCAATCGGAACTAAAATAAAATTTTCATAACAAAGTTAATCTAAAGTGGTAAGAAATACACAATTTGAACTGTTAAAAATATTGTGTATTAGCATGTATAGGACAAACCTGCTTCCGGGAAGGCTTAAATTAAGGAGGCGTTAAAATGGTTACTTTTGAAGTTTTATCATTAATGATTAGCTTTGGAATGTTTGTCATCGCCATTTTAGAATTTAAAGAAAAGGATCGAAATAAAAATTCTTAAAGACGCTCATTATATTAGATAGTAAATCTTGTAACACGCTATAAAAGCGTGTTTTTTTTATTTTAGTTTTATACAAAATTCACTTATTCTAAAATAATTATTGTACAATTATACTAGATTAAGTGAACAAGTTAAGAAGGTGTAAGTTGATATGTATGATATTACAATAATCGGATCAGGTGTAAGTAGTATTTTTTTAGCATATACATTAGTACAAACAAATCAAAAGGTATTAATACTTGAAAAAGGAAAATCATTAGAGGAAAGAACATGTGGACTCGACCGAGGAGAAACTTGTAATTGTGAAGTATGCGGTAAATTTTATGGCTTTGCAGGACTTGGTAAATCAGAAGGTAAATTTAATTATTCCTGTGATTTTGGTGGAGAATTGGCCCAAAAAGTAGGAAAAGAAAAGTTAATACAATTAATGGATGAAGTTGATGAATTATTATGCCTTTTCGGTGCTGACTCGCTGCAAAAATATTCGACTGTAAATGAAAAGCTAGCAAAGAAAGCGCAAGATTGTAATTTGCAAATGTTAACTACAGAAGTAAGACATCTTGGAACACAGCTTTCAACAGAAATATTTCAACGTTTGTATACTATTTTAGCAAGTAAAGTTGATATTCGTTTCGAAGTTGATATTCAAAATCTGAGAAAAGAAATGAATACATTCACTATACATACGAATCTAGGTAAATTTGAATCTAAAAATGTTGTTTTTGCTACTGGTAGATCTGGAACAGATTGGTTAAAAGAGCAATGTACAAATCTCGATGTTAAGCAAGGGAAAACTCGTCTAGATTTAGGAATTAGAGTTGAAATGAAAGAACAACAATTGCGTTCAATTTTGGAAGATACTTTTGAAACAAAACTAGCGTTTGAATATGATGATGTTATTTCAACTACATATTGCATGAATCCAAAAGGTAGAATCGTTCGAAAGTTTCAGGAAGGTTTAGTCATGCCTGATGGACAAAATTTTAAAGAAAAAGAGACCCGAACAACTAATTTAAATTTTACATTGTTCACTCCTAACTATTTTCCTTCTTTAAAAGAAGCAAATCTTTATGCTAGTAAAATCATAGGCAATATTAATAATGATTCAGATAGAATCGTAGTACAGCGATTAGGTGATCTACTAGGTGGAGAACCAACTACTGAAGTAAAAATGGAAGAAAACAGTATCAAACCTACATTAAGTGCAGACTGCGGTGATTTAACGAAAGAAGTACCTTTATTTTATTTAACTATTTTACAAGGATTTTTAAATCAATTAGAAGAATTTATAGGAGAAACGATTGATAAAGATACTCTACTTTATGGGATCGATGGAAAGTTTTATTCTCCTATTATTGAAACAGATTTAAACTTTCAAACTAGTTTAGACGGATTATTTGTCATTGGTGATGCTTCAGGCGTTACACATTCGTTATCTCAAGCAGCGGCTAGTGGCATTTATTTGGGTGAATTTTTGGCTAATAAAGAACAAAGTGAACTTGAAGTAACTAAATGAAAATTTCTTTTAAGATTTAAAAATTCATATAGTAGGTGATTCTATGACAAATAAAATTCATTTATATTTAATTCGACATGGTGAAACTTATTTAAATCGCTATAAAAGAATGCAAGGATGGGCCGATAGTCCATTAACAGAAGAAGGAAAAATTGTTGCGATTGATTGTGGTAAAAGATTATCCGATATTCAATTCGATCGAGTTTATACAAGTGATTCAGGCAGAACGGTTGAAACGGCCGAATTAATTTTACAACAAAACAATTACGAAATACCTGTCATCAGAAAAACAAAAGCCTTTCGAGAATCTTTTTTTGGTAGTTTTGAAGGAGAATTTTCAGCTGTAGCTTTAGGTAAAGTTGCAACAGATAATGGTTATTCTTCATTTAGGGAACTAATGCGAAATCGAACACTTGAAGATATAACAAATTTTTTTAAAGAATCTGATCCATACCATCATGCCGAAAACTATAGTGAGCTATGGAATCGTATAGAAAAAGGCCTTGATGAACTCATTATAGAAAACAATAAAAACGATGAAAATGTTTTAATCGTCACTCATGGAAATACAATACGCAATATCGTAAAAAAATTTTCAGAGGAATTTAATATTGAATTAGAAATAAAGAACGCTAGTATTACATTATTGGAATATTCATCTGAAACTTATAAAGTGATTTCTTTTAATCAGTAATTGATTACGTTGAAATGCATATAAAAAGGTGAAAAGTGCAATTAAATTTTGTGAAAGTGCAAATAAAAAGGTTAAAACTGCAAATATATTCGTACAACTGCAAATAAAAAAGCTAAAACTGCAAATATATTCGTGTAAACTGCAAATAAGACCTTCATTTAAGAATAAAAATGAGTGATTCAGAGAAATATCAAGACAAACCAATGAATTAGACTTTAAGAACTAAAAAAACGATTCAAAACCATAAAAATAAACAAAAAAGAAGTCTCTGCGCGGGAAGAAAACAATAAAACACCAAAAGAAATGGCAACTAATTAGCATAAAAATTAGTTGCCTTTTTTATCAAAAATTCTAAACCTAAATCTCGTGTTTTAACAAGCGGCCACAATATTCATTGTTGTTATATGCGATTTTGGTAATTAAAAAATATTAACAGTTTTTTAATAATTGTAAAAAGAATAGTTAATAACAAGTCACAATAAAGGAGATGAAATTGAAAAAACTAAATTTAATAGTAGTAAGCATTACATTATTAGTATTTATTTTAGCTGGTTGTATCAACAATACAAAAAAAACAGTAAAAGAAGAGCACTCCTTATCAATTACAAAAATCGCATATGATAGCCTTGATGCTGGTGACAGAACTGAATTATTGAATGACAAACCAGATGGTGTAGTGGAAAGGAAAGTTGTGACAAAAGATATCGCACACCTAATCGATATGAAATACGATGGAAAAGAAGTGTATGCAGTAACATTCGAAGTAAAAAATAGCGATTTATTAGGAGATATAACAGTGTATTTAGATGGTGAAAAACAAAAAGTAATCGGTAGAGGGTACAGAGAATAAAAAGGTAGGGATCCCCCTACCTTTTTGATTTGCTATTTTACATGTAAATTTGTAGTTTAATTTTTCATTTATTTTTTAATTTTTTTTGCCCATTACTATTTTTACTTTTAATGACTGGTGAAGGAGCTTTAAAAAATTGTTTTATTGATTGCCTGTTCTTAGTCAAGTCTAACTTTAGTACTGCCCCCGAATGTTCTACAGTTTCATTCGTATAGCCAGTATCTACTGGAATACTTAAGCGATCAATTTTTTCAATTGGTTGGGTAAATGCAATAGAGGCTAGTGAAAGTATGTCGTCTAGCTTTAGATCGGTGGAGACATATTTTGTTGTTTCGTCTAGTAAAAGCGGAACTCTAGCAATACCACCGAATGTATTTAACTTTTCTTTAACAGCACTTACTACTTTTAATAGTACTTCCTGTTGACGTTGGACCCTTCCAAAATCGTTGTTTTGATCATGTCTAAAGCGCACGTATTTTAAAAGCTGCTCACCATGTAAGTTGTTTTTTCCAAGTTTCATTTTCAATTTCATATCATCAATTAAAGATTGACTAACATCTACCGTTATTCCTTCTGGAACTAGCGTATCTACGATGCCAACAAAACCTTTAAAATCGATGATGACTGTATGGTCAATTGGAATGCCAAGATTACGATAGATTGTATCCTTTAGTAGTTTTTCACCACCTAAATAATAGGCTTGATTTATTTTTCCATATCCATACTTATAACCCTTAATTTTGACATACGAATCCCTTAAAATTGAAGCTACCTTTAAAGTACGGTCCTCAACATTATATTGAACAACTGCGATACTATCTGATCTAGAATTTTTTTCACCACGAGAATCAACACCTATGACAAGGAAAAATAAAGAGTTTTTTAACAACTTATTTTTAAAGCTCATTTCTTGCCTATTTTTATGATTTGCTTCATTTCGACCCTCATTTGAAGGTTTAATTTGACAACCGACTAGACAAAAAACAAGGATCGAAAGGAGGCATATTCGAAAAAGTTTCAACATTATCTATTACTCCTTCTATGTAAATAAGTAAGTTTATTTGTATGTACTTTAGTTTATATTTCCCATCAAATATTTTGATAATACATAACTGATTTGAGAATAAAGAATTCTCATGACTATTTGTACAGTAAAATTTCGATCGACGTAGGTCTTTTTTGTTATTAATTCGCAAACTAATTGAGAGTAGAAAAAGTCTTGGGAAATTATTTTCTCGAGACTTTTTCTTTTTACGAATGGACTTTTATATTTTTTAATGTCATTTTAGTAGTCATTCATTGAGTATAAATGATAATTGATTAGATCTTACCTAAAATATAGACGAATGCCCATGTAACAAGGATTGTGAACCTTACATATACTTTATTGTGATTTCTAATATGTATTTGAAGGAGGCAATATACATGAAAGGTTATTCACCTTACTACGGCGGTGGCGGTTGTGGCTTTGGATGCGGCGGCGGAGGATTTGCGCTAATCGTTGTATTGTTTATTTTATTAATTATCATCGGTGCTTCATTTGTAAATTGCTAAAAACTATTGAGCGTCAGCCACTTAAACCGACTAACAACAAGTTAGTCGGTTTATTTCATTTCTAACTATGAATTCGATTAGTAGTTTTTTCACCATCTTTTTATAAATTGCATATAAAGAAGTAGGTATATAACTAGAAATTCTACTTAAATTAGTTTATTCAATTTGTCCTATTAAACAAGGAGGACCATAAATGAAAAATCAGCTTTATAAACCGCAAAGACATTGGAAGGATATTCCATTATGGAAAGACGTTACCGATGAACAATGGAACGATTGGCTATGGCAATTAACGAATACTGTAAGAACATTGGATGATCTGAAGCAAGTGATTGATTTAACAAAGGATGAAGAAGAAGGAGTTAGAATATCCACAAAAACCATTCCTTTAAATATCACTCCATATTATGCTTCATTAATGAATCCTACTGATCCACGGTGTCCAATTCGAATGCAATCTGTACCAATTAGTAAAGAACTAAATAAAACAAAATATGATTCAGAAGACCCGCTCGGAGAAGATGACGATAGTCCAGTATCAGGTTTAACACATCGATACCCAGACAGAGTACTTTTTTTAGTGACAAATCAATGTTCAATGTATTGTCGTTACTGTACAAGACGTCGTTTTTCAGGCCAAATTGGAATGGGCGTACCAAAAAAACAATTAGACGAAGCAATTGCCTATATTCGTGATACAGAAGAAATTAGAGACGTACTTATATCTGGTGGAGATGGATTATTAATTAATGACAATATTTTAGAATATATTTTAAAAAATTTAAGAGCAATTGATCATGTAGAAATTATTAGAATTGGCACAAGAGCACCTGTAGTTTTTCCTCAACGGATTACAGAAAACCTTTGCGAAATTTTAAAAAAATACCATCCAGTATGGTTAAACACGCATTTTAATACAAGTATTGAAGTTACCGAAGAAGCTAAAAAAGCATGTGAAATGCTTGCAAATGCTGGAGTTCCAGTAGGAAACCAGTCTGTTATCTTAACTGGAATTAATGACAGTGTACCAATTATGAAAAAGTTAATGCATGATTTAGTAAAAATCAGAGTCAGACCATATTATATTTATCAATGTGATTTATCAGAAGGAATTGGTCATTTTAGAGCACCAGTAGCTAAAGGATTAGAGATCATTGAAGGTTTGAGAGGTCATACTTCTGGTTATGCAGTACCTACTGCATTTTTATAATGCAGAACAATTTAATCCAATATTTTTTATTTTTATATTAATTTTTGTACGATTTTAACAGTAATAATAACTAGGGGGGATTATTATTGAG
Organism: Bacillus sp. AFS002410; assembly: GCF_002556365.1. Taxonomy (NCBI): domain Bacteria; kingdom Bacillati; phylum Bacillota; class Bacilli; order Caryophanales; family Bacillaceae; genus Bacillus; species Bacillus sp. AFS002410. The sequence goes on along the minus strand of NZ_NUEU01000099.1, from coordinate 18,004 downwards.
TATCGTAGAAAAAAGTAAAATAAATAACAGTATAAATCATGTTGCTATTTACTTAAGAATATCCCAAGAAAAGAAAGGTGAAAATGCGGACACATTATTTAACCATAGAACCATTCTAACGGAATTTGCTAAGGAATGTGGATGGGAATTCGAACTATACCAAGAAGTATTAAGCGGTGGTAAATCCGAGTTAAGTGAACGCCCCCAACTACAACGCATGTTAAACGAAATCGAGTTATACGATGGTATATTGGTCGTAGAATTAAGCCGTTTAAGCCGTAATGGACTAATTAGTGAAAAAGTTTTGCAGACATGTGTAGATTATAATAAGCCGATCATTACTAGAGAACGAATTTACGACTTGGCGAATAGTCAATCTGACGTATTAATGTACCGTTTTGGAAGTTTAATTGCTTCACAAGAACACTCTTTAATAGGGGCTCGCAGTAAAAATAATAAACTATCAATGGTTAAACAAGGTATGCACGTTAGTGGTACTGTACCATTTGGATACAAACGAAATAAAAATACGAAACGGTTAGAAATAGATGAGAAAAGTGCAGAAATTATTCGTTACATATTTAAACTGCAAAATGAAGGATTAGGGAGCTATCGTATACGAGACATACTGAATGCAGAAGGATATAAAAGTGCAACAGGTAAAGCGTTTAACTTACCTAGTATTAAACGGATCATTCGTAATCCAGCTTATAAGGGGACGGTTGTGTTTAATGATCGTAAGCGAGTTAAACAAAATGGTAAGTATGTTTATGTTAACGTTAATACGATAGAAGTAGAAAATTCACATCCCAAAATTGTTACTGCAGCAGATTGGGAAAAAGCTAATGGAATACGTGATGCAAGGGCAGAAACGGCAAATATTAATAGAGAAAGACCTAGCTCAGTTACAGGTGTAACCAAATTAAAAGATTTATGTTTTTGCTATAACTGTGGTAGAAAGCTAGTTATTTGTAAAAACAATCGAAATACAAGTTATTACATTAAAGGGTGCGAGTACTTAATGGAAGATGGCACAAAATGCCCGAATATTGGTATAAATGCGATTTATGTTGAAGAGTTAGTAATGGAAGAAGTAGGGAAGTTAAGAGATGAAATTGAATTAGAAATTGAACGCCTACTAAATAATGATACAACTGATTTAACAACCAATTTAGAAGAACAATTAGTCCACTTAAATGGGAAAATAGATGAACAAACAAAACAATTTAACAAGTTAATAGAATTAGCCATAAGTGGAGTATTTACGGTTAATGAAATAGCAAGTAAGAAGGAAGCAATAACCGATACAATAGAATTTTTAAAAGCAGAACATGAAGAATTGACTGTTAGACTCGCAAATACTCATTCTGCGTCAGATACAGAAAAGCTGTCCAATGTTTTAACCGTGCTGGATGAAATTGAAAAGGGTAATGCAGATCCAATAGAAATCAATATGCACTTGAAAAGGTTTATACGTAAAATATATTATAAACGGATGCTAGACTCAGATCTGCAAAACTTATCACCAAATAATCCTATCCGTCGGAACGCGCCTTTTACGATTGAAATAGAATACATTTGAAAACCTTTGTTAACAAAGGTTTTTTTGTTGCGAATATAGGGTTTTCTCAACTAATTGTATTGCTAAATGAAATATTTATTTCCTAGTAAATACTTGATACAAGTTATTCAGGATAAAGGGAAAAATGTCTTCAAATGAAAATAATATAGTGAAAGTTTAGTTGGCCCAAGATAAAATGAAATTTAATATAAAAAATGTTAAATTCCCCCAAATTACAATCACTTCCACGAGAGATATAATTAAGTATTAGTTAGGAAAGAGTTTTGTAATAACAGGTGGTGAAAATATTGTTGAGACTTTTAGTAACAATTTTAGGTATATTACTTCCTTTAGTCGTTGTAGTCCTAGCTATATACGGCTATATAATGAATGAGACGGAATTAATGCTACATTATATGTTCCTTATCTTAGGATTAGTGTTCTTGATGTCAGGATTAAGAGAATTTCGCTTAAACAACAAAAGAACATATTTTCATTTTTTTGTAGCTTTGTTGTGTTTAGTAGATTTTTTCATATGGAATTAATGAAAGAGAGTTGTATTATATGAATCTATTTAGATTCTTTATTTATCTAGTCGTTTTTTCTATTATTGGTATAGCAAATAATTATTTTTTTAAGGGGTTTAGTGATCAAGTCCTTCACATTAATAATAAACTTGTTGTTTCAATGATTAAGACACTTGTTGATTTGATTATTTTATATTTCACATTTAAGCTATATTTCAACGTGAAAAATAAGCTAAGATACAAAATCTTAATTCATATTGGTGCTTTTATTGTGGGAACGGTTATTTTAGTCATAATAAGTAATAATATTGATTTGTAAAATTATTGATGTTCAGAGAATACAATAGTTTAAGAACATGAGGTACTAGGGGTTTTTTGAATTAAAATTCTATCTAAGTAAAAATAAAATAAATTTTATAAAATTAGTATTCATATAGTGAGACTGAGAGGTGGTCATTTATTTGAATAAATTTATAAAGTTCGTTGGGTTTCTACTATTAATCACAATTGTTTTTAGTGGTGGTTTTATTAGCGCGAAATTACTTTATAACAAACCAACAAGGGAGATACAAGTGGGATATGAAGAACCAGGTCAACAAGGTGTGATCGAAATACGTAAGGTTATTAATGATGTAAATAATCAAGACAAAATTGATTTTATCCAACAAATGCTAACCTTTGCTAAGCAAATTAACGTTAATAAAAAAGACCTTGGAAAATCAGATTTACACTTGTTTATCAATAGTCCAAAACAAGGGATCCGTTTGATGGAAATACGAATATGGTTTACTGATGATGGTGCGATTATTGATATGGGAGATTATCGAAAAATTGATCAATCGGAAGCAAAAATATTAAAGAAAATGCTTGGATATAAGGAACAATAGAAACTTCATTAAGTAACTAACCATTCCACATGTTGAAAATCAAGAACTGCTTAGATGCAGTTTTTTTAATTAAATTAAATGTCATAATTAGTTTAATATCGATTATGCGACTTTATATGAAAAATTGTGAAATTCCCCCAAATTTATACAATTCAGATGAAGTGGATAATTAAGTAAGAATTATTAACGAGGGAATCGAAGTACATATAATAGTTTAAAGTGTGTTTGATTTTAAAAATAATAAATTACAAAGGATAAAACATTATGAAATATATCGAATTTTCATTGAGGTATTATTACTATGAAGTGTGATCTAACAGGTTTTGGTTTGGGGATTTTTCTAGTATTACTCGGAGGAATGTTTCTATTTATAAATACAAAAGGTAAGTCAAACATAATAAAAATCTTATCCATTTTTTCACTTGAAGGTGGGGCATTATTATTAGGCTTGTTAATCGCACTACTCTCAATTCTTCAACTATTAGGTGTTGGACAAGGAACATGTAAAAGTTCTTTATTCAATTAACTCATAAAAAAATAGGGGGAAAATAAATACAAGCCAATAAGTCTCATTTACAAACTTATTTCCATTTAAGATAGCGTACTTCAAAGTGAATTAATAAAGGTCTTAGATAAAGATTATAGAATTATTAATTAGACATAAATTATGACAGCTTTTATGGAGGACTTATGATTTCTAATAAAAGTGTTTATAAATTCATTATTAGAGCATTGTTGTTTTCGATTACCTATTTTTTTATAAGAACTTTCATTTTTCATGCAACGGATCTTAATTCTACATTAATGGGTGCTATTGTTGGCGGGTTTGTAGGGTTTTTATTTCAATTAATCGTAACGAAGCCAGTTGAAAATAAAATTACTTAATAAAGTTTGATAAATTCTTTAAATGATTAAACGTTATATGTTAATTGAACAACTCGATCGGCTGCGTAGTCGATTTTTTTAATTAATTAGAATCAAAAAATATTACACGAAACCAATTAAATTAGAGATGATACATTTCCGCAAACTTAGAAACACATCAACTTTAGATATAATATCTAGTGAGTTATTCATTAAAAACTATTTAAGGAGAAATAGAGAATGTTTTTTTTTATTCAAATATTAGTTTTTAGTTTAATCATGGGTATTATTATTACTATTGCGAGGGTGTTATCTAAATGATCAAAAAAGTAATGTAGATTAATATTTATGATAGGAAAGGTTATATCTTTGCTTGTGTTATTTTCTAATGTAATAAAGGTTTAGTTTATTTTATTGAAAGATTCTCAGAATAATTGAGTGTTTTGGAGGGTAGAAAAGAACTCTTATAAGATCATGTAGGTAAAATAATAATCGAAATTAAATTTCTTGAAAAATTAATGTACATTTCGCTTAATAGATTAGGAGGTAAGGATTTGCTTAAAAAGATCAGTTTAATATCTCTATTAACTGCAATCATTTTACAAGTTTACGGTTTTTTTACTAACAAATTTTGGATCCTGATACCATATACATTTTTCATATTAGGAATCATGCTTTTCTTACTAGGATTACAGGAAAAAGGAAAAGTTAGAAGAAATCTTTTCATCATGACGGGGAGTACTGTTTTTATGGGATTTATAAGATTGTTAACTAATTACTATGGAACAAATTTTTAAGCTTATATTGACTGAGATGTATTCATAATACATGGATGGCTAGTTAACCTAATAATGAACGCACCCTTAATCAGTAAAAAAGTACTAACGTTTTTACAATTGAATATATCAAAAGCAAGAGTTAAAAAATTGAGGTGGAAAATGAAAAAGTATTTGCGATTAATGATGAGTGCGTTGTGCCTTTTATTAATGATTGCAAGTTTTTTTATCTCGGATCATAACATTCAAAGAGGAATATTTGTACTGATTATCTTAATTTCTTTTAGTACCTCGATACAAGGAATATTCAATCGTAAGAATAATAGAGATAAAAAAGTGGTGTTTAACAGTATTATTGCTCCTTTAGCTTTAATGATAATGTGTATATTATTATTGAAGAATTAATAGATATATTTGTTATCTCATAGGAGCCATAATGGCTCTTTTTTACTATATTAAACTAGTTATAAAGGAAATCATTACCATTTTATAGAATGTTAATATATAAAAATAATGATTTTCAGAGGAGATATATTAATGCAAAAAGTTGATATAGGGGGAATAGAACTAAATTACGAGTTTTTTGGAAATAAAGATGCTAATGTAACTATGGTATTCGATTCTGGCTATGGCTGGGACTTAAGTAATTGGAATTCAATTAGAAATGAAGTATCACAGTTTTCTATGATGTTTATTTATGATCGGGCAGGTATTGGGGAAAGTGGAAAAGACAATAGACCACGTCATAGTAGGCAAAATGTTGATAACCTCCGTACTTTACTACAAAAAGCAGGAGTAAAGCCACCGTATGTATTAGTTGGACATTCTTTTGGTGGAGCAAATGTTAGGTTATTCGCAAGTGAATATCCTGAAGAGGTTGCTGGGGTAATTCTCTTAGATTCAGTTCATGAGGATCAAAATAAGTTTATGGCTCCTCTCTTTTCAGATAAAGTAAAACAAGAATATTTTGATCAATTTAAATTTGAAGCTACATTAGATGAGTTTGAAGAAAGTCTTGAACAAATTCGTGAGTCTAAGTCGCTCGGTAATATTCCGCTGCTTGTGGTTACGGGTGGTACACAACCTTATCATACTCCGGAGTCGTGGGTTTACTGGGCAAAATTTCAAGAAGAACTTGTTAAATTGTCCTCAAATAGTAAGCATATAATAATTGATGATGCTGGACATGCAGTACACATTGATCGTCCAGATGCAGTGATTAAGGCATTAAAGAATTTTTATGCATTTGTTTAATAGAAATAATAAACAAACTCGTGTATAACCGCATGCATTAGTTGAAGTAATAGAATATTGGTTCCGCTAGGATAAATATAGGTGAAAAATAATGTATAAAGTAAAACATAATAAAATTACTAAAGAAGTATTAAAAGAATTGGATCAAAAATTTGTCCCGGATGTTGATTACTTTTATTTTGAGGATCGACCAAACTTTGTTTTAGTGAATGAGCGTGAGACAGTTGATTTGTCATTAGATTTAAAAACCTCTTACTTGCCGTGGAATATTTCTGCAAAAGCTCGATATATAGCTATTGTATCTAATGAGGAGTTTCTTAGTTGGGAGGAAGAGTTACAAAAAGCTGTTTTAATAGAACAAATACGCCTAAATAGGGGTTACATATTTGAGTTAGATGAATTACGAAAAGTAATAGGGGACATTCCAGTTGAGGTACAGAATGCACTCGATACTTTTTCGATTAATATTGATGGGATGAAAATGATTACACTGCAAGGATTTTTATGGGAAAATTTTCTGACTGAAATAAGAACAAATATATTACTTTATGTAGCAAATATGTTTGTAGACATGGATTCCATTTCAGATGTAAGTTATTTGAATGCCTTAAAGAGAGAATATCCAAGCATCGTTTCGTTACTGAATACATTTGGAAGTAAAAATGGACCGAACTGCTTAGGTGCGGAGTTAATAGCATTGCAAAAGGATGAAGATACAATAACATCTTATTTAAATAAATGGGTACTTCCAGCTGAATTTTATAAAGAACTGAAAAATAAAGATTATGTGAGAATTGAAACAGATTCGATCCAATCAAATGACGTATTGATATGGGAAAAGGATCACAATACCTTTCATTCGTGTTTCGTATTGAGTAATGGCTTAGTATTTAATAAACAAGGGCAAACGATGTTTAATCCATACCAATGTCTCCCACTAGAGGATGTTCTTAATAATTGGAATTGGGTTGAGGCTTCTGGCGGTCATTTAGTTATTTACAGAAAAAATGAAGTTTAATTTCTTGAATACTAAACGACTACTTTTGCAGTTGAATTATTGAATAAGGAGGATTCAATGTTAATCTATTGAATTAAATAAATTAGCTGACGGTAGTAAAAAATAACTTAATAATACTATTTATGAATTATTCGAGTTTAAGAAAGACTGAGGAATTATTATGGAAATAATTACAGGAAAAGTGATCATTATATCTGTGTTTATATTTATTGTGACAATGATAGAAACTTTAGCATATTCGACTAGAATATCTGGTGCACGAGTAAAATTAATTGCAACTGCATTATCTTTATTTAGTACTTTGGTAATTGTTTCAAGGTTTTCTACAATGATTCAGCAACCTTTAACGGCCAAACTTATTGCGCAAGCACCAGATACAAACAAATTAGCTTATTTAGAGGAACAGTATAGGATTTTAATTGGGGTAACATCAATAGGAGTACTATTTGGTATACTTTTATTCCCTACTTTTGTAAATATATTTTCAAGGGCAATTATTCAATTATCGAATCAACGTGGTTCCGTTGTAGGGCTGTTTATTAGTCAGTTTAATCGAAATGGATTTACTAAGATTATTAAGTGTTTTAGAGTTCCAAGTTTATCTTATTTAAAAGGTATAACGTTAAAAACGATTCCAAAACGTCTGTTTGTTATAAATGTAATTATCACATCTGTATACACAATATCTGTACTTTCTTCAATCTATGCATCAATGTTAGTACCGAAAGATCTTACTCAGGCTGCATTAATGTCGTCTGGAATTGTTAATGGTATATCTACAATTTTATTAACTTTATTTATTGACCCTAAAGCTTCTGTTTTAGCAGATCGAGTTATGAAAAAACAAAGTGATTATATTTATTTGAAAAGTTATTCGTTAACTATGATTAGTTCTAAATTTATAGGGACACTCTTTTCTCAAATTTTATTTATTCCCGCTGCTTACTATGTTGCATGGTTTGCAAAGTTCATATAAGTTCCTAAAAAACAACTGATTTATATGATTGTTTAACTTGGAGTCGATAAACAATAATCGACTCCTATTTTACTACTAATTTTAAAGGAGATAGATTTTATGTTCTATAGAAGGAAATATTACATCGTAAAGAATGATTTTGTAGAAGCGTTTAATGAACATTTTAATGAAACGAATTTACCTAATCAACTTAAGCATGGTGCAAGATTGACAGGAAGATGGATGACTTCTCATGATGCAACAACTACAGAAATATTCGCTATTTGGGAGTATGACAGCTATGAAAAGTATCAAGAAATTGAAGCGAATGTTAGAGGCGATCAAGAACATGTACAACGAGTTCAAAATTGGTATGAAAAACATGGCGGTAGAACTAAAGTATTTGAAGAATATTGTTTGGAAGTTAGAAATGAAGAGTTGATATCGACTTTGAAATAAAAAAACATAGTCAATTTAATTATGTTAAAATCCGTTCCCTAAACACTGCATAGATAATATTAAACTAATAGATTAATAGGGAGATTTCTATGTTAACTAACTTATACTTTGTAAGACATGCACATTCTACATATACTCCTGGTGAATTGGGGCGTCCATTATCAAAGAGAGGTTTTTCTGACGCACTAATAGTAGCAGATCTACTTTTAAAAGAAAAAATTGACTTTGTTGTTTCAAGTCCTTATACCCGTGCTATTCAAACTGTCGAAGCGGTTGCCAAATCGTTAAAAAAAGAAATTGTCATTGAAGAGAATTTTAAAGAACGAGAACTCTCAAAAAAACCCGTTGAGGACTTTAATTTTGCCATAACTCAAGTTTGGAAGAATTTTAACTTATCTTGGGAGGGTGGAGAATCAAACGTTATTGCACAGAAAAGAGGAATTGAGGCTACGAAGAAGATTTTAAAAGATTACGAGGGAAAGAATGTTGTAATAGGAACACATGGTAATATTATGGTTCTAATTATGAATTATTTTGATCAGAAATATGACTTTGAATTTTGGAATGACCTGACAATGCCAGATATCTATAAATTTACTTTTGAAGGTGAATCTTTAATTGAAGTGAATAGAATATGGAAGTGAAACTATGCTTAACTTGATAAGTAAGTAGAGACTGATTGAACAAAAAATTGCTTAACTGTAGCCTAGTTTAATAGGAATCTGCATTTAAATTAATATAAATTAATCTCATATGAATTATTTTAATAGACTAACTTAAGAAAAAACTAATCACATTTCAAATGGAGATGATCGAATTGCAACAGGCACTTATATTTGATATGGATGGAACATTATTTCAAACTGATAAAATTTTAGAGCTATCACTTGAAGATACATTTGATCACTTAAGATCACTAAATTTATGGAACTCAGTAACACCTATTGATAAGTATCGTCAAATAATGGGCGTACCTTTACCGAAAGTTTGGGAGGCTTTATTACCTGAGTATTCTATGGAAGTACGAGAACAGACAGATGCTTTTTTCCAGGAAAGATTAATTGATAATATTAATAATGGGAATGGAGCATTATATCCTAATGTAAAAGAGATTTTTGCTTTTTTAAAAGAAAATAATTATTCGATTTACATAGCGAGTAATGGTTTAACAAACTATTTAAGTGCAATTGTTAAGTATTATCAGATAGATAATTGGGTTACAGAAACGTTTAGTATTCAGCAAATTCAATCGCTAAATAAGAGCGAATTAGTTAAAACCATTCTTAAAAAGTATGAAATCATGGACGGAGCTGTAATAGGAGATCGCTTATCTGACATAAATGCAGCTAAGGATAATAATTTAATGGCGATTGGATGTAGGTTTGATTTTTCACAAGAAGATGAACTCAAACAAGCAGATTTGGTAATTGATGATTTAATTCAATTAAAAAATGTTTTTCCTAAATCGAATGGTCTGATAAGTAGCTAAAGCATGGGTAAATTCTATATTTGAAAAGCGGTCAGCATTCATTTGCTGGCTTTTTTAAATCATATAAATCAATATTCTGAGAAAAAATAAGTTATTTTTTAATCCGGTTTGTGTACACAAATGCTTAATGAAAACCTTAAAGCGTGCTATGTTCTTATTAGAAATGATTGGGAGGGGAAGAACATCAAGCGTAAGAGTATTCACTTTAGAATCAATGAAACAATTTTAGAAAAATTTGAAGATGCATTAATCTATGAGGGAATAAATAAAACAGAATTTCTAACCCATGCAATTCAAAATTTTTGTGCAAAAGTGGCATCACAAAAAATGAATGATGTGAAACGTCAATATGAAGCTAGTACACATTTGCAAGTACGAATTGATACACATATATTGTACGAAGAAAAACGGGTAGATTTAGATGAATGGGTTATTAAGCTATTAAATTTAACAAAAGATGAAAAGATACTAGACATTGGATGTGCGACTGGGGCATTCCTTTCGATACTACAAACAAGAGGTCATAGTGGAGTACTTACCGGACTTGATCAGTCATCAAAAATGATTGAAGAAGCAACTATGAACTCAAAACAAAAGAATTTAACTATTGAATGGATTATAGGTGATGCAAGAAAACTTCCTTTTTCAAACAATTCATTTGATTGGCTAGTAGCAAGACATATGCTTTATCATGTGCCAAATCTTCAAGAAACAATAGAAGGTTTTAATCGAGTTATTAAACCAAACGGAGGGCTAATTACTACTACAAATTCTCGTGATTCATTACCAAAAATTATGGAGCTTTGTAATGACATGCTATTTGAATTTGGCTTCCCTGAAAGAGTTTCGCCTGCTGCTCCATTTTGTATAGAGAATGCAAAAGAACTGTTAAACTCAACTTTTGATAGAGTAGAAGAAACAGTGATTTCTAATTCATTAATTTTTGAACAACCAGAGCCGATCATGAATTATGTAATCAGCATGTTTCCGTCATTAAATATACCGCAAGATACTGGCTTATACACTGATATGAAAAAATGGTTAAAAGTTGAGGTTGAGAATAGATTAGCCGGTAATGGAGGAGTTTGGCGTGATCCTAAGGATGTAGGGTTCTATTTATGTAGAAAATAAGATGTGAAATAATCTATTAGAATTAAAGTTTTCCAAAAAATATTATGGTAATATTAGTAGAGTTCTAATAGGAAGGACAGGTTATTATGGACAAATACAAGATAATATTATTTGATTTAGATGGAACACTTTCAGATCCAAAAGTAGGTATTACGAAATCAGTTCAATATGCATTAGAGAAAATGGAAATAATTGAACCTGATCTTGATAAGCTTGAATGCTTTATAGGACCACCTTTACAAGAATCGTTTGCCGAATATTACAATTTTGATCAACCAAAGATTCAAAAAGCAATCGAGTATTATAGAGAGAGATTCACAGAGAAAGGGATGTTTGAGAATGAATTATACTCAAATATTTCTTCGTTATTAAAATCCCTAAAAGACCATCAATTTATTTTAGTTGTCGCAACATCTAAACCAACAGTATTTTCTGAAAAAATACTAAACTACTTTAAGATTGATCAGTATTTTGATCTTATTGTTGGAAGTAATCTTGACGGAACTAGATCATCAAAAACTGAAATTATCCAATACATAATTGATCAATACGAAGAGTTCGATTTGGATAATTTTATTATGATTGGTGACAGAAAACATGATATCATTGGAGCAAATAATAGTGGTATTGATTCGATAGGAGTTACTTATGGATATGGATCAGTTGAAGAACTGAATAATGCTAACTCTACAAATATTGTAAAAAGCGTAGATGAACTAAATGAATTATTGCTAGGGAATTTAGTTAAGTAAATACCGTTCATACAAGTAGATCAAATTAAAGTTTAAATTGATCATTGTATAAGTAAACACCAATGGGCTGCTTCGGTAGTCTTTTTTTTGACTAAAACGAGTTTTATATGAATAAAGGAAGTTTATGTAAATTATTGAATAGTATAATATATACCTTTTAAGTGGAGGAACGATGTATGATAAGTAGTTTAAGTTCAAATGATTGGATGTCTGGAACTACTGCATTGGTTACATTGATTTCTTTAGGAGTTGCAGCATTTATCCTATTCAAACATAGAAAAAATAAGAAAACTGACAATTAAAATCAAACTGATTTAACTCTACAGTTAGGTGAACTGCAAAATCGACTTTATGGTCGATTTTTTTTATTTCGATTAACGGTGCACTTTTGATAGAAGGATTGAAAGGGGGTATATAGAAATAAGAATAAAAAGGAAGAAATTAGGTGGGTTTTTTGAGTAAAATAATTAGTTATTACAATCAATTTGATGAGTGGGGAAGGCTTGAACGTGAACCAATTGAATTCCAAGTTAATTGGCACTATATAAAAAAATATTTACCTAAAACAGGCTGCATACTTGATAATGGCGCAGGACCAGGAAAATATTCAATGGAGCTTGCTAAAGATGGCTATCGAGTAACTTTAACGGATTTAACACCAAGACTTGTTGAAATTGCTAAAAATAAAGCTCTAGAGTTTCAACTAGATAGACAATTTGATGGATTCTATTCTGCTGATGCAAGAGAACTAAGTATGTTCAGTGATGAGCAGTTTGATGCATCATTAATGCTTGGTCCGATGTATCATTTACAAGAAGAAAAAGATCGTATTCAAGCTGTGAATGAGTTAAATAGAGTGACAAAAAAGAATGGTCTAGTTTTTGTCGCTTTTATGCCGAGAATCAGACATGTATTTTCTTCACTTTTATCTCCAAATAACTGGAGGCCAAATGATAATATGGATACTATTCTCGAGTTTTCTCAATCTGGTTGCTTTAATCATGCAGATGAGGGGCGTTTTACTGGAGCGTATTATTTTAATATTGAAGACATCAATCCTTTTATGGAACAACAAGGTTTTGAAACTTTAGAATTAATAGGGTCAAATGTTGGAACTATTTTAAACGATGAAAGTTGGAATTACTGGAGAAATAAAGGCGAATCTGAAGTGGAAAAAATTATTAGTTTACTTATAGAAAAAGCAACAGATCCATATATTCTTGGTACTTCCTCTCACCTTCTTTATATTGGCATGAAGAAATAAAACATAATTAATATTTTAGCCTGAGTTGTTTCGTAACGTTCGAATTTTATAATTGACAATAATTCTTGGTAATTAATTTTAAGAAGTCTTAGAGATTTTAATAAAAAGGTTTTCCTGATTGTGGCTAAAAACATCAAGAAAACCTTTTTATTTTATATTAATCTCTAAATATCGCACTCTGACTTTATGGATTTTTATATCCGAGTAATTATTTATAGAAGAAACGAGTTTTTGTTTGTAATAGAAAAAACAATTATCAGAAAAATGTAAATATAGTGTATAATTTTAGAAAGGAATAATTTTACAATTATAGAAATTATTAACTTTAATAGTAAAGAAAGATAGGAGTCTAACAATGTCAATTAATAACATTAAACAAAACATCTCAAACGTACTAATTGGACAAGAAGAAGCAATTGATTTACTAATGATTGGTTTGATTGCCAATGGTCATATATTGCTAGAAGATGTTCCTGGTACTGGTAAAACGACTCTTGCCAAAAGTTTAGCGAAATCAATTAATGCTGATTTTAAACGAATTCAGTTTACAGCGGATACACTTCCGGGTGATGTAACAGGTCTTGAATATTTTGATCTAAAAGTAGCAGATTTTAAAACAAGAAAAGGTCCGATTTTTTCAAACATAGTTTTAGTGGATGAAATCAATCGTGCTGTACCACGAACTCAATCTGCTCTTCTTGAAGTAATGGAAGAAAGGACAGTTACTATTGCTGGCCAAACACATCAACTACCTTCACCTTTCCTTGTTTTAGCAACCCAAAATCCATTAGAATCAGCAGGTACATTCCCACTTCCTGATGCACAACTTGATCGTTTTTTACTGACGATTCGCCAAGGATATCCTACTTTACAGCAAGAAAAGGAAATGATTTTAAGATTTAAAGAGAGTAATCCGATCAGTGATTTAAAAAATGTTATTACATGTGAAGAAATTATCTCTTTTCAAGAAGAATCCAAAAAAGTATCGATCCATGATGAAGTGCTTGATTACTTACTTCAAATTATAAATGAATCGAGAAACCATGAACAAATCGAGATTGGCGTTAGTCCACGTGGCACACTTGCTTTTACGAGAGCAATTCAAGCAAGAGCTATTTTAAATGGACGGGATTATTGCACCCCGGAAGATGTAAGAATGCTTGCAATACCTGTGTGCAGTCACCGATTAATATTAACTATTGAAGGTGAAATGAAAACAACGAAGCAACGCATCATAGCTGAAATTTTGGAATCTGTATTCGCTCCAGTTGAACAAGTATGAAAAAGAGTTATCACTATCATTTTTTAGCACAACCAATAACGATTCTTTTCTCTGCTTGTTTAACGACTTTATTTTCAATTTTTAGTCATACGGTTTATTATCTTGCAATTTGTTTTGTTCATTTAATTCTAGTTTTATATGCACGTTACTACGCAAGAAAATGTGTAGTGAACTTGGAAGTGAAATTAAAGCAAGATTATCTATTTACCGATGAAGAAACGGATTGTGTCATTACATTTCAGAATCTTACATTGCGCACTATTTATGAAATTTCTTTCCAATTTGCATCTGATGAAGCTTTACAATGGGAACATGAATCGTTTGTTCAAAATAAGTTCAAAACGAATTATTATGTAATTTCTTTTTCTATGAAAGGTAGAGAAAACAAGGTATTTACATTCAAAACACGTGCGTTGAAAAGAGGAAAGTTCAACTGGCAAGATGCAAATTTAGTTGTGAAAGATCCATTGCGTCTTGTTACCATATATTTTGCGAATCAACAAACACCTATTTTTCATGTATACCCCAATATGAGAAAAGTACATATACCAGAGAACAAGGAATTCCAGGGGCAGCGAAAAGCGTTAGTTTCACCACTTTATGATGAAACAAAACTAATTGGTGTGAAACGATATGAAAGTGAAGACTTTCGTTCGATTCACTGGGGTGCAACCGCAAAAAGTGGAGAATTAATGGCGAAAAAATACGCTTTTACTCAAAGTGATCGATACGCTATTTTTGTCAATTTAGCAGATCAAAAGGGTTTTTCATTTCATCATAAAAGTGACGAACTCATAGAACTAGCAATTGGGACATGTAAACAATTGATTCAGCAAAATTGTTCTTTTGAAATATGGATTAACCGTGAAACTCCAAAAGGGTTAACCCATTTACCAACAGGTAAAAACAGAAAACAACTGCAAGCAGCCTTAATTTTGTTCTCGTATATTAATGATGGAGATTCTCCAATTTCTTCTGATGCTTTTTATCGTTGTGGATTTCGGAATAAGATACTTGATGCTACTCCAATTGTCATTGGAATTCCGCCAAGAGAATTGTCACGTAAAAATCATTGGATTCAAATAACAGGGTAGGAGGGAGAAGAATTGGATTATTACAAACGGTTGAGTCGAATGCTATTGATTGCCATTACTATTTCTCTCTTACTGTCAGTTGGTATTCTCATGACACAACAAATGATAAGATCATCACTCTCGCATGATAACACTTCTGATCATACCATATCAGCGCTCTCTCTTTTTTTTAACTCTGATAACGGCAAAGAAGGCAATGGAGAAAAGCTATTTTCTTGGAAAGGAGACGATAAAACAGAGATAGGAAACGGAAAACCAGTTAAAGGAGAAAAAATACCAGAAATTAATTCAAAAAGCAAAATGCATTCTAGTAATGTTGAGAAAGAAATGAATTGGATAATTCTTGGGATGATCACTTTAATTCTTGCTATTATTGCTTTCGTTTTTCTAAAGAAAAGAGAGAATAGGAGGTTGCAAGAAATTTCATTTGGTGTTTCCTTGCAATCAACAAAGGATACGAAACCCAATAAATATAACAAACCTATCAATGAAAAAATTCATATACCGACAGAAGAAATAAGGGTGTTGTTAATACAATGGGAAAAACAATTACCTAAAATACAGCAAAGACGCACATACGAAACAATACAACAATGGTTTGAACGGATTGATAAAAAACAAGAATTTGTTCCGCTTTACGAGAAAGTACGATATGGGAATAAAACACTTTCGATGGAAGAAATTGAGTATATACGAAAGTTACTTAATTAATTAATAAAAATAAATAGATCATACGTTAGTGATTTTAAACACTAGATTTAAAGAATTCAACAACATATTAACCTCTTAATTTAAGTCTTTCCAACTTCAAAAATTAATAAATAGACTTAAATCATGAAAACGCTTTTAATTACATATATTATTTTAATTAAAGCAGCTATCATTAAAAATAGAGGTGGGTTGGATGTACTTTATTAGCCTTGAACATGAAAAAAACTATGGTATTTTGATGAACTATTTTAAGAATGAACATCAAGATTATTTAAGGGCTTGCTATGTAGCTGCTATTCCTAAAATTTTTAATCGTATCGATTTTTCTGAGCACTTAAATGGTCCTTTTGATTGGTATTTTAAAAAAGAAAATTCAAAACTAGTTTATTCTTTAAACGATGGCGAGGGCACAAATTATTTAGTTGATCTAGGACTTCATTTCTGGTCAGGTGACAATCCTTTTAACTTAAATAATGCTTTATTTGCTTGGCGGAATAATGGCGAATATTTTAAAGTATTAGAACAAATTTGTACTATATAAATAGTAATGACCCTTTTTTAATGGGGTCATTTTTTATTTTAGATAGTAATCAATTAAAAATATCTTAACATAATGTGAATAGTATTTTAATTGAACAAGGAATTTATAAAAAAGTAAAGAATCTATTAAAAAGTAGGCTCTGTTAAAGTAGATTGTTGATTTCCTTAAGCAACTAAATGGCAGATTAGTTGGATAAGAACTTTTTAATTTATGGTAAAATATTAGAGTATTCATACTACTGAAATACAGTTTTTTTAAGTAGAAAAAATAAACCATATGCTAAGGGATGATGGAATTGTGAATTTATTATTATTAGAACCAGATGTAGCAGGTGGAATTGATCAAAATACGATTTTTTCTCAAAATCAATCTGGAGATGCAAGTGAAGTATTGTATCTTCATTATGAATTTGAAGGATGGCTTGGTGATGAAATCCTTGAAACAACACCATGTTTTATTATTACCGAAAATCTAACGAACTCAATATTACAAAGTAACCTAAGTGGAATTAAAATTGAAAATGTAGAAGTGTCGGTTACAGAAGAATTTTGCGAATGGCATCCTGGTTTAGTACTTCCAAAATTCAATCGTTTAATTCCAAATGGAAAAATAACAATAGAAGGAAATAAATATTCTTCATGGTCAGGTGACGATTTTTCAGTTTCACAAAAACATCATTTAGTTGTATAATCCAAAGCTTTTGAGGTTCTAAAAGAACATAAAATAAACTATTGCGATATAGTTGAGCTATCAGAGTATAAATCCAACTAAGGTATGGCGTTTATAAGCCTTGTACAACTAACTAATACATTAGTTGAACAACGGATCGGCTGTTTAGCCGATCTTTTTATGGAACTAAATGGCAGTTTAGTTGAACAAGGGATTAACTAAATTTCATGGAATATATTAAGGATAATAAACTCAATAGGGGATTACAATGGATATAAAATTAAATGCAGAAGTATATAAATTAGGACTAACCCTAGGATTTTTAAGAATCGAGGATGTTATAATGTGGGCAGATAATGTAATTGATCAACTTGATTTCCCACCTTATGAAATTATTGAATTATCATTATCATCAAAAGAGAATTTAGAGAAAATTATTTTAAAACTTATGATGATCCAGGGGGAGTTTGATAACGACTTACCTCCAAAAATACTACTCGGGTTACTAAATGAATACTTAAATACTACAAAAGATATGTTTAACGTCATAAAAATAATGGATAAGTTAATCAAGCATTTACCTGATAGTTGTGAATGGATAGAGTTAGAAATTCATTTTTTATCAGATGGATTTTATTTAGCTGAGCAACAAATATATGGTGAGTTGAAAGATGTCCAAAATAATCTAAGACTTTTTCTTGAACAGTTCATTGTTTATACAAAATATCTTTCTTGAGCTATGCAACTAACGCATGCGTTCGTATTATAAG
>NZ_NUEU01000098.1:0-33565 GCF_002556365.1 Bacillus sp. AFS002410 | reverse complement strand
GCTCGGCCGCACATGCATGCATTAGTTGCTTAAGCATTATATAGACTGTTCTCACCAAACAGCCCCTATTAGTAAACAAAAATCAACATTTTAGTTTAACAGTGCCTTAAATAAAAATAAAAGCAGAAAAACTCTTAAAAGTTTTTTCTGCTTTTTTACTTCAATTATTTTAATAGAATAGCAATATTCCTTGCCGTTCTTTCGATATTTTCAAAGGCATTTTTCATAACGTCTTCAATCGGCATGATAGCAGGGATCGTAGGAAAAATAGCATCGATTCCATGCTTATACAGTTCCTCTATTCCATTACCAATGCTACCACAAATTGCAATGACCTTCGCATTTGGAGGAGCACAAGCAGCCGCTCCGACCGGGGCTTTACCAAATACAGTTTGGCCGTCCATTCTGCCTTCACCTACAATTACGATGTCTGCATCCTTACATACTTCTACTACATTTAACTGTTCAAGAACAAGTTCAATGCCTTTTTTTATGGTAGCATTTGCGAATAGCATTAGACCTGCACCCATGCCTCCACCTGCTCCACTACCAGGTATTTCTGATACGTTTTTAAAAAGAAATTGTTCGGCAATCTGATAGAAACGTCCCATTGCTTCATCTAATTCAGCTAATTGATTAGCTAAAAGTCCTTTTTGTGGACCAAAAATATAGGTTGCTCCGTTTTTACCAGTCAATGGATTAATAACATCTGCGGCAATCGTGATGTTCACTTTGTCTAAAAGCGGTGATTTGTTTCGATCACTTATTGATGCTACTTTTAGTAACGCTTCACCATTATTTTCAACTTCTTCACCGTTTTGATCAAAGAATTGATAACCTAATGCGGTTGCCATACCAATCCCACCATCATTCGTTGAACTTCCTCCAACACCAATAATAAGCTCAGAAGCTCCACGGTCAATTGCATGTAAGATTAATTCACCGACACCAAATGACGTTGTTTGTAATGGATTGCGTTTTTCAACTGGTACAAGATGTAAACCGCATGCTTCAGCCATTTCAATAAACGCTGTTTTACGATCTTTTGAAAATGCAATTTTAGCTTGAACCTTTTCATTAAGAGGGCCAGTTACAGTAATCGTTTCAATTGTGCCGCCATTTGAATCGATTAAAGCTTGAACAGTACCCTCTCCTCCGTCCGCTAGAGGTAATAAGTGATACTCTGCATTCGGAAAAACTGTTTGAAAGCCGTTATGAATGGCTTTGGCTACATTCATTGCATCCAAGCTTTCTTTAAAAGAATCAGGTAAGATTACAACTTTCATTTGCTCTCCTCCATTAAAGTAATGTGGAAATTTGATTCTTCAAGTGAAATACTTCACCATTAATTTGGATTTCAATTTCCGTACCAGATTGCTTTGTCACAGTTACGGATTCATGTGTAATCGTAATTTCAAGATTTGTACCTTGAAAGTGGAACGGGAATGACAGTTTGTCCCAGTTTTCAGGTAAGTTTGGATTGATCTTTAACTTATTCGTTTCCATCGTAATGTTTGCAAAACCAAAGATCGTTGCTAACCAATTGGCACCTAGAGATGCTGCATGTATTCCTTCATCTGATGACTTCGGATTTGACCCTAAATCGATTAGGCAAGCTTCTTGGAAAAATCGGTAAGCATTCTCTACATCTCCACATCTTGCAGCAACGATTGCATGTATTGCTTTACTAAGCGATGAATCGTGGATTGTATGTTCCTCGTAATATTGCAAATTCTTTTTCACTACATCTGCTTCAAATAAAGTAGGGAATAAATATAGTAACATCACTACATCAGCCTGTTTTAAAATCTGCATCTCATTCACTTCTTGACGGGAATAATCAAGAAGTATAGCCTGACTACCTTGTTTTTGTTTATACTTCGATAAATCAATCTCTGGTTTCGTTAAGAATGTATCATCTTGAGGAATAATTTTATCTTCGTTTGCTTGTGGTAAATAAATTCTTTTTAGAAAATCCTTTCCACTTTCAAATAATACCTCATCAATTTTATTATACTTCTCCATATATTTTAATGCTTGCTGTACATTATAATTAGCCATGTAATTTGTATAAGAATTGTTGTTAATATGTTCTGTATATTCATCTGGTCCAATTACATCTTTAATAGAGAGTACTCCATTTTCATCCGTCGTGCGACTAATCCAAAAACGTGCTGTTTCCTTTAGTAGCTCTAGCCCAACACACTCCATAAATGCTTTATCAAATGTATTTTCATAGTATTGACATACCGCATAAGCAATGTCAGCTACAATATGATGCTCAGCTAAAGCCGAGGCAACCTTTTGTCGTTTACCAGTTAATATATTAATAGCAGCATATTCTGGAGTTTCTTCCATGCCAGTAAACGCACTTTCCCAAGGGAACAGAGCACCAGCATAACCATTTTTAGCAGCTTTTTCTTTTGCTTCTTTTATATGAAGATATCGATACGTCAATAGTTTTCTAGCTACTTCTGGTTCAGTGAATAAATGAAAAGGTGCAATAAAAATTTCCGTATCCCAGAAAACATGTCCTTTATATCCTTCACCTGTTAAACCTTTTGCACCAACACTAAAACGTTCGTCATGTGAAGGTGTCATCATTTCCATATGATATAGAGAAAAATCTAATGCAATTTGATCAGTCTCGTCTTTTGAAGAAATGATTACACGCTTCATTTTCCAAAATTCGTTCCACTTAATAGATGAAGCTTCTATTAGACTACCGTATCCCGCTGATATAATTTCTTGAACTGTTTGAATACTAGCCTGTGCGGGATCTTGTTCTGACTTATCAATTGAAGTATAAACCGAACTAATTTTTTCCAATTCGAATGGCTGATCGACGATTAAATCTTGTTTTATAATAGCCATAAGCTGACGATTTTTAGCCACAAATGAAACATCACTTGTATCAGGTGTATTACATGATGTTGCTAAAGCAATCATGTGATTACTTTCAGTCGTTTTATAGACAGCATGCAATATTTTTTTATCAATCACGCGTATGTTTTCTTCTACTAAATGTTGCTTTCCGAAATTAGACGTTTGCGCATCAATACCAGTTGTTACTTTAATCGTTGCATCGCAGTCTAAACTGATTACATTCATTTTAGATGCAAGTAAATGTAAGTTATCTTTTGATACAAATCGTTGGAATTTTAGACAAAAACGGTTGCCATCTTTGTTTTTCCATACGATTTCTCTAGTTAGTTCACCTTTTTGCATATTTAAATTACGATTATAAGAAACGATTTCCCCTGAAAGGACAGAAAAAATTTCGTCATTAATTTCAATTTTCATACCAACTAAATCTGGTAAATTTACTAACTCTGTCACATCATTTGACGTAGATTTATTATATATTCCTGCTACATACATGCCACGAGTTTGTTCAGCATAATACTCTTCATGGCTTGCTCGTAAACCTAAATATCCATTTCCTAGTGCCATGATCGTTGCATACTTATTAATATATTGTAAGTCAAATTGGTTTTCATTCAATACATTTACTTCATTCATAAAGATACACTCTCACCTTTTTCGGCTGATTGATAGATCGCTTCTACAAGTCGTTGAATCGCATATCCTTGTTTACCATCTGCTAACATAACATTCTGTCCTAAGCAACGATTAACAAAGGCTGCCATACTTTTTGTATGACGGTCGGGATCAGCTTCTTCTCTCTTTAAAAGGGATACAAGCTCTCCTTTTTCATCTGTATAAATTTCCGCTGGAAACATCGAAGCACCAGCCTCGTCTCCACAAAGTTCTACATTCATTTCTGATTTTTCTTTTATATTTAATGCAAAAGATGTTTCTAATTGAATTAAACAGCCATTCTCTAATTCAATATGTGAAAATAAAGAATCTTCTACTTCAAATTTTGAAGGATCCCATTTGCCAAATGCACCTTCATTTTTCTTATGACCAATCTTCTTAAACATTTTTGTAGTAACTTTTTTAACTTTTGGGTAATCCAAAACATATAGTGCCGCATCAAGCATATGAATACCTAAGTCGATTAGGGGACCTCCACCTTGGATTTCTTTATTTGTGAAAGTACCCCAACCTGGAATGCCATTTCTTCTTAAAGCTTTTACTTTTACAAAATAAACATCACCTAGTATACCTTGATCAATTTTTTCTTTTAAAATCGTTACATCATCGGCAAAACGGTGGTGAAAATCATATGCAAGTACAAGTCCTTTTGCTAAAGCAGTTTCATGCATCTTTCTAGCATCTTCGGCTAAAATTGCTGGTGGTTTTTCACAAAAAACATCGCAATTATTTTCTAAAGCTAACATGACATTTTCGAAATGAAATTTATTAGGTGTGCAAACGCTAACGATATCCGGTCTTTCTTTCTCGTACATTTCAACTGCATTAGTATAATAGTTTGGAATATGATTTCGATCTGCAAAGCTTTTAAGTGCTTCTTCATTTATACCAACAACAGCAACTATTTCTATTTCGGCTCTAGTTTGATAGTAAGCAACGTGAACTTTTTCAGCTACTTGTCCCCCACCGATAATAGCTACCTTTTTTTTAATCACAATGCTCCCCCTCTCAAGCTAGAGCTTCTTTTATATGGTGAAATGCTTTAATATATTCATCCTCTAAGTTATTTCCACGAACACGGCACTCAAATGTTAAATAACCTTCATAGCCATCTCTTTTTAATTGCTCAAAATGCTTTTTAAAATCTAATGAACCACTTCCAGGCTGGAAACGATGATTATCTGCAATGTGTACATGTTCAACTAAATCATGATTAGTGTTGAGTGCTTCTGATATACCATCTTCCTCAATATTCATGTGATAAAAATCAGCAATAATTTTGACGTTTTTAAATTGATTATCCTCAATATATTTGCGTGCATCAGCTAAAGTATTAATCATATGGTCTTGATAACGATTTAAAGGTTCTAAATAAATTGTAGTTCCAGTTTCACCTGCTACTTTATCTAGAAATACTAGAGAATCGGTTACAGCTTTTCGATCACCGTCTAAGCTTCTTGGTGAAGACATAGGTGGTAATCGGAATGTAAACATCCCCCATGCTGCAGGAACTACAATCCCTTTACCGCCAACTTCTTTTAATGCTTTTAAAATCTCTTCAATTTCAGCTAACCCTCTTAAACGACGTTCTTCAATAAAGTCTCCGATCCAGCCATCATAACCACCGCAAGCTGTTGTTACAGGCAATCCAGTCTCTGCGATTGCTTCTTTCACTTCATCTAAATGATCAACTAAATATTTGCCATCGATTTCAAAGCCTTCAAAACCGATTTCTTTTAAATAGTTAAATTTTTCTTTAATGTTCTCTGGGAAAAAAGCTTGATTTTGTGTTCCGATTTTCATTAATATTCACTCCTAGACAGATGGGAGTGTATTACACTCCCAAATAAATTAACATCGCTTACTTATTAAATTGAACACCCATCTTAATACTTAGCTCTGGCTTTTGGTCTACAAATTCCATATATGAATCCGCTACTTCATTAAATGAAACAACTGGCTCAATTAAATCTTCACAGTTTAAATAACCGTTCATTAATAATTCCCAACAAGTATTTTCGATTCGTTTACGATCCCAACGAGGGTAGTCAGGGTTTGGCTCACTACTGCCTCTTGAAAAGACGATTTTAGCATTGTTAAAATGTGCTTCACGACCAAGATTAAATCCATCTGAGAAAGGCTTAGCAAATGCGATATAAGAAATTGTTCCACCGTATGCAATTCCCCTTAATGCTGCTTGCAGTGCACTTGAAACACCACTTGTTTCAATAATTGAATCTGCACCCATTTTATTTGTAATTTTTTTAATCTCATATCCTAAATCACATGATGTTGGATCAAAGCAATAGTCCGCTCCATTTTTTAAGGCGATATCACATCTGTGACTAATTGGATCTACACCAATCACAATACTCGCTCCAGCTTTCTTTGCTAATTGAATCGCAATTTGTCCAATCGCCCCTAAACCAATTACTACAACATAGTCACCTGCTCTAACATTTGCGTCTCTAACTCCGCTCATCGCAAATTGTGCTGGATCATAATAAACTGCATTCTTCCAAGAAGAACCTTCTGGCATTTTACGTAATTTATAGTTATCCACTGCATTCACGATGACAGTTTCCATAATCGGACCGTAAGTACAAACTTGATCTCCTAGTTTATACTCAGTTACTTCATCACCTATTTCACAAATACTACCGACAACCATATTTCCTAATTGAAATTCTCCAAAGACAATTCCTCTAGCAGTTCCTTCTTCGCGTGGCATAAACATTTTCCACTCTTCATTGAACTCCTCATCAATAAATGGGCTAAGTCCTCTAAAATCAACAACTTCTGTACCGTGCTTTGGAGATGCAAATTCTACTTTAATTTTCACTTCATTTGGTTTTACTTGGCGATCTTCATACTCAACTAATGCTGCGACTCTTGGTTCAACTGCTACTAACTTTTTCATTTATTATTTCATCCCTTCAGTAAAAAATTGTTTAGCCTTTTACTCCACCTTCAGTTAAATTGCCCTTAATAAAGTGCTCTGATATTGCATACATAATAACTACTGGTATAGCTGTAACTAATGAGGCTGCCATCATGCGACCCCATACATAGTCTGGCGTGCTAAATAAAGTATTTAATCCAATCGGTAACGTAAAGTTCTCTGAACTCGATAAGAAAATTGATGCAAATAAATAGTCATTCCATGCAATCATGAAAGCATATACGAAAACTGATACTATGCCCGAAATTGACAATGGAATAATGATATAGATGATTATTTTTATTCGACTTAAACCATCAATCATAGCCGCTTCTTCTAAATCCTCTGGGATTGTATCGAAATAACTCTTTAACATAAATATTGCTGTTGGAAGAGTTTGGACGATCATCGTAATAATCAATGCCAGTTTTGTGTCATATAACCCAAAGCCAGAAATGATTTTGAATAAAGGAACTACTAATAAAATCCCTGAAAACATATAAACTGTGTAAAAACTAGCGTTGATCGTTACTCTGCCTTTAAATTTAAGTTTTGATAAAGCGTAAGCTCCTAATATTCCTAGTACTACTGATAATGCAGCTGCGATTAGCGAAACAATTAAACTATTTTTAAAGTAGTTTAAATATGGGAATATTGTCGGATTAAAAATATCGATATAATGCTGGAAAGTCCATTCATGCGGTAAGATTGTTGGATGTGTTGCAATTGCTTCTTTTGAACTTTTTAATGACGTCATTAGCATAATAAAGAATGGAAATAACATGATTCCTAAAAGAAGGATTAGTACAACGTAAAATCCAGTCTTCTTAATAATTTTGTTTCTTTTACTACTTACTGCTGCCATTTAAGTTCACCTTCTTTCTTGATACGATAATAACAATGAATAAGATAATGAATAAGATAACGGAAATTGCCGAAGCTTTTCCTAAATTATTGAAAGCAAACGCTGTTTCATATAAATAAATACCTAAAATATTTACTTTGTTTGTTAATAAATAAACATCTGTAAACATATAGAACATCCAAATAAATCGTAAAGTTACAACAGTTAGAAGTACCGGCATGATCGCAGGTAAAGTTACAACTTTAAATTTTTGCCAAAGTGTAGCCCCGTCGATTTCAGCTGCTTCATATAATGTTTTATCAACCGTTTGCAAAATCGCTAAGAACGATATAAATGCATATGGGAAGTACTTCCAAATCGCGAAAACAACTACGACTATAAAACTACTAACTGGATTATCAAACCATAACGGAGCAGTTTTAAATAAATGGAAAACATCTGTCCCTAAGTAATTAATAATCCCATATGTGTTATTGAACATATATTTCCAAGCAAAAACTAGTGAAATAGATGGCGTTACATAAGATAGGATAATTAAAGAACGAGCTGTTTTTCGAAACTTAAATGGGCGATTAAAGAACAATGCTACCGCAAGCCCAACCGCTGTACTACCAACTACAGTTAAAACTGTATATAAAATCGTAAGACCTAAAGATTTATAAAACTCAATATCTTTAATAACATCAATGTAATGAGAAAGACCAACAAATGTAGCTGCTAATCTAGGGTTAATCGGTTGATCAAAAAAGCTTATTTTAATATTAGATAACATTGGATACGCAACTAGTAACAATAGTAAGAAAATACTTGGTAATAGTAATGCTAACGCTAGTTTTATATCAGATTTTTTTCGGACAATCGGTTTCATAACTACCTCCTAAAAAACAATCTATTTCCTCGCTCGATAGATTGGTGATAAAAGAAAAGTTGTTTAAAAAGCAACTTAGCTTGCTTTTCAAGCGTTCGTTCTTCTTAAACAACTTTCAATAATTAAAAATTAAATAACTATTACAAATTGAATTAAAAAGTTATTATTTTAATACACCTTTTAATTTTTCTCCCGCATCTTTAACAGCAGAATCTACACTTTTTCCACCAACAGTTACTTCATTAATTAACTTAGCAATTGCGCCTGAACTTGTAACATCGCCCATTTTTAAGTAGTTCTTGTTATCAACAAGACCAAATACTTGAATGTTATCAAACGAGCTTGCGATTTCAGTTGAAAGTTCACCAAAAGAATTCACAACTTTATTATCTTTATATTCTTTGCTTTCTGTTACATCTTTATTTACAGGTTGTGATCCACCTGGAGACATTAATACTAACTTCGTATTATTTTCTGGTTCTGCCATAAACTCTACTAATTTTTTAGCTGCAGCTTTTTGTGCATCATCTAAACCAGAAGAAATTGTGTATGCAGAAACTGTTCCATAAACTGCTTTTGTTTTTTCAGTTGGAATCACAAATCCAATATTGTCTGTTTTACCTTCTTCATATACTGAAGGAAGGATATAAGTTGAATAAACAGCCATTGGAGCAGAGCCATTCATAAATGCGTCTTTTACTTCAGTAACATCATTTGAACCTGGCATTGTGTATTTTGCTAATTCTTTATAGTAGTTTAAAGCTTCTTTCATTTCAGGCGTATTTAATGTTAAATCACCTTTACTATCGAACATATTTGCATTGTTTGATAAAGCAAATTGTGAGAAAGCTTGCTCAGAGAATCCACCTTCAACAGTTGGAAGTGCAATACCGTATTTTTTGCTTCCAGCATTTGTAAACGCCTTTGCAACTTTTAAAATATCATCCCAGTTTTTAGGCTCTGAAAATCCTTTGTCTGCAAGCATTTGTTTGTTGTACCAAATACCTTGTACCCAACCACTAATTGGTACACCTGTATAATCTTTTCCGTCCTCAGTTTTTAATAACTTTAATGCACCTTCGTAATACTTATCTTCTCCTACTTTAGAGATGACTGATTTTACTGCCTCTTTATCAATTAATTGATCCTTGTCCATAACTTTTGCATAATCTTGTCCTACTTCAATAACTGCTGGAAGTTTACCAGAGCTTGCTAAAGTAACAACCTTTGTATTATAAGAATCTTCCTCAACAGGAACTTGCTTTACTGTAATATTTGGATTTGCTTTTTCAAATTTAGAAATTAAGTCTGTAATAACCGCTAATCTTTCTTGTTCAACTGAAGAATGCATAAATTCAATTGTTACTTTACCATTCTCTTTTTTACCGCCACCACAAGCTGTTAATCCGACTGCTAACATTAAAACCAAGAACATACTTAGAAATTTCTTCATTGTTCTTCCTCCTAATTTACTGGTTTTAACCAAAGGAATTGATATGGTTCTAAAGAATTAAATTCATTAAATTCTTCAACAACTCCAGTTAAAATATTCAAATACTTTCCATTTAAACCACATAAAACTTGTTCATTTGATAGATTATGAAGAATGATGATGTGATCATCTTCACTCGTACGTTTAATAGCAAATAATTTATCATTCAGTTCAAGTACTTCCATCTTTGCATTTGGATTAAATAGTTTTTCTTCTTTACGTACTTGAATAATGTTTGTCAGTTCTGTAAAAACTTTATTTCTTAAAGTTCCCTCTTCATTTAATTCTTTTTCAATTTCAACAAGCGGATATTTTTGGCGATTAATTGAACGATTCATACCAGTTTTTTCAACGCCTGCATAATCATTTCTTGAGCCAAGCATACTTTGAATATAAATTGCCGGTACTCCTTGGAATGTTAACAAGATTGAATGTGCTAGTAAGAATTTCTTTACTCGTTGGTCATCACTTGAAGATTGTTTATTTAAAGCATCTAGGTAAGTTACATTAATTTCATATGGACTCTCAGTACCGTCCGAATTCTTCTTATAATTTACTAATGCTCCTTCTTCTTTTAGCTCTTCTACTAATGATAAAATTTCTTCTTCAGGAATAATTCCACGAATTGGATTTAAACCAATTCCATCATGAGAAGCTAAGAAGTTAAAGAACGTAGTATCTTCTCCAGAACCTTCAAGATTCTTCGCCCAATTAGTTAATGCACTTCCATTTCCTTTATGAAGTGAATATAAGACTAATGGAGGCAGTGGAAATTGATAGACCATGTGAGCTTCGTCATGTCCATTACCAAAGTACGAAATATTATCTAAATGAGGAACATTTGTTTCAGTAATCATTACTGTACCCTTAGCTGCCTCATCTAATAAATCTCGGAATAATTTAACGATTTCATGTGTTTTTTCAAGATGGATACAAGAAGTACCTACCTCTTTCCACATATAGCCTACAGCATCAAGTCTTACATATTCTGCTCCTTGCTCAAGGTAAAATAGTAAAACATCAATCATATCTAATAAAACTTGTGGATTACTAAAGTTCAGGTCAATTTGATCATCACTAAACGTTGTCCAAATGTGTTTTTCCTCACCATTAGCTAGTTTAAATTTTGATAGTAATGGAAGTGCCCTAGGTCTAGTCACTGAGCTTAAATCAATTGATGGATCCATTTCAGTGAAGTAATCATTATATTTTGGATCATTGTTCAAATAGCCTTGAAACCATTCACTTTTACTAGAAATATGATTACATACATAATCAAACATAATTCTTGCTGAATTTGATAAGCTTTCAATATGTGACCAATCCCCTAATGCTGGATCTACTTTCTTATAGTCAACTACTGAAAAACCATCATCAGATGTATAAGGGTAAAAAGGTAGAATGTGAACAAGTTCAAATTTATTTGATAAATGTTCATCAAACATTTTTTTGAAGGTTTCTAAAGTTGGTATTCCCTCTTCTCGAAACTGATCACCGTAAGTTATTAAAACAACATCTAACTCGTCCCAATTTTGTTTTCTCTTTTTTGAAATTTTTAATTTTGCTTCTTCAATTCGTTTCTCTATCAAACTATTAATTCGATTTATATCTTCATTTTCATAAATAAAAGCTAATCTTTCTTTTATTTTACTCATATGATTCCTCCTTGTGGTATCGCTCCCACAGAGATGTAAAAAAAATTGGTACTCGATTGGTACCGCTCCCAAACTCAATATATTATAGAAAGCGCTTACTGTCAATTTAAAAAATTTATTTTTTTTGATCTGAGTTTACTCTGATCCGTTCATTCGGATTTCTTAATTCTTTATGACTAAACATTTAGTATTGCTACTTTTTTATATTCTCCATATAATTGCCCTAGTAATAAATAGTTAATTTTTCACTATGCTATGTTCACAGTCTTGACAAATTTTAAAAAAAGTCGTTACTATCATGATATATTATCAGCACTATTATTTCTGGTAACCGCTCCTAGTTACTAACCAGAAAAAATATTCCCATATAACTTTTCCAGTTTAAAAAGTTCTTTTCTAAAATAATTTAACTAATTAATTAAAGATAAAATGTAAACGTTTTTACTACATTATAAAAAATGAATGGAGCATACAAATGGGCCCTACAATTTACGATATTGCTCGCGTGGCTAACGTTTCAAAGTCCACTGTATCTCGAGTACTTAATAATAAAGACAATATTTCAGAAGAAAGTCGCTTGCGCGTATTGAAGGCAATAGAAGAATTAAATTACCAACCTAATAAGTTAGCTAGGGCACTTACATCATCTGGATTTGATGCAATTTTGGTAATGTCTCGTTCGACGAAAACAACTGCTGGAAACACGTTTTTCTCTGAAATTATTCACTCTATATCAACGAGATCAGAAGTAGAAAATTTCGATGTCATCATACAAACATCAAAAAATAGCAAAGATGAGTTAGATAAATGTATTGAGAAAATTCGCGGCAAAATGATTAAGGGAATTCTTATGTTGAGTTCGCCTGCAAATGAGGATTTTTTCAAAGAATTAGATAAATATGAAATTCCTGTAGTCGTTATTGGAAGAGTTGAAGGAAACTATCAACACATCTATTCCGTGGATACTGATAATTTTAATGACAGTTATCAACTAGTCCAACACTTGATTAATCAGGGACATACTGACATTGCTTGCCTTCATTCTTCTCTTGATTACCACGTTTCAATTGACAGATTGGAAGGTTATAAAAAATGTTTAATTGATAACGGAATTCCACTTCGTTCCGATCGAATTATTGATAGCGGATACACAATGGAAAGAGCATATGAAACTTCAGAAGCCCTTTTAAAATCTAAAGATTTACCAACTGCAATATTTGCAATAGATGATCTAAAAGTTATTGGTCTTTATAATACAACTGCAAAGTTAGGCATATCAATTCCGAAAGATTTATCAATTATAGGATATAATAATGGCATTTTTTCACCGTTATTCTCTCCACCTCTAACTGGGATCGAAATTCCAGTTATGAAGCTAGGTGAAACAGCGACAGATTTACTTTTTAAACGCATAAAAAATGAACCTGAAAAAACAGAACATATTATTGTTCCAACAAAGCTGGTCGAACGAAAATCAGTTGCCAAAATAAATTGATTGAAATGATGGGGGTACCATTTTGAAAAAACAAATTGAAGCAATTATATTTGACTTAGATGGTGTAATTACCGATACTGCTGAATTTCATTATTTAGCATGGAAAAAGCTAGGTGAAGATTTAGGAATTCCCTTTGATCGTGAGTTTAATGAAACGCTAAAAGGTGTAAGTCGAACAGACTCATTAGAAAGAATCCTGAAACTAGGAAACCGCCAAAGTGATTTCTCCGAAGCTGAAAAAATTGAATTAGCAACAAAAAAGAATACTCATTATGTTGAGTTAATCCGTAATATTTCTGAAAAGGATCTATTACCTGGAATTGAATCTTTCTTAATTCAAATAAAAAAAGAAGGCATTAAAATTGCAATGGCCTCTGCATCAAAAAATGCATTAATGGTAGCAAATGCTTTAGGAATTACTGACTATTTTGATCACATCGTTGACGCTGCAACTGTCACTAATTCAAAACCGGATCCAGAGGTATTTTTAAAAGCTGCCCAAGCAGTTTCTGCTAATCCTGAAAATTGCATCGGTGTCGAGGACGCTGCTGCTGGTGTTGATGCAATTAATGCTGCAAATATGTACTCTGTTGCTATTGGTGACACTACTGTTTTAAACCATGCTAATTTAGTCTTATCATCAACAGAAGAATTAGAGCTTAATAGAATTATTGATAAGTATTTAATATCATAATTTCCACAAATTAATTATGTAAGAATAATAATTAAGCTACAAAAAAACGAAAATCTCATTTTTAGAGATTTTCGTTTTTTTAATTACGATAACATCAATTCTTGCTTTTCAACCAACTCAATTTCAAAACCTAAATCTTCAAGCATCGCATGATCACGATTTGTTTCCTGTCCTTCCGTAGTCAAATAATCACCTATAAAAATACTATTTGCGGCGTAAAGTCCAAGTGGTTGTAAACTTCGAAGATTTACTTCACGTCCTCCTGAAATACGTATTTCTTTTGTTGGATTAATGAATCGGAAAAGTGCCAACACTTTTAAACAATAACGGGGATTTAACTCGTTCACGCCTTCTAGCTTCGTTCCATTAATCGCATGTAAAAAGTTTACTGGAATAGAGTCGGCATCCAATAGTCGTAATGACCTCGCGATTGAAATAACATCTTGTTTTGTTTCTTTCATCCCTATAATAGCCCCTGAACATGGAGATATACCCGACTGTTTAACTTTCTCAACCGTATCAATTCGATCCTGATATGTATGGGTTGTTGTTATGTAATTATGATGTTCAGCTGATGTGTTTAAATTATGATTATATCGATCAACCCCAGCTTCTTTAAGTTCATTCGCTTGATGATCCTTAATAAGTCCTAAACAAGCACAAACTTTCAAACCATATAATTCTTTAATTTCCTTAACTGCATCAGAAACAACATTTACATCCCTGTTAGTCGGTCCGCGTCCACTTGCGACTATACAATATGTACCTGCCTTTAAATCAAAGGCACGCTTTGCACCCTCAAGAATTTCTTCTTTCGATAGAAAAGGATATTTTTCGATTGGTGCACTTGAAATTGAAGACTGTGAACAATAGCCACAATCCTCAGGGCAATAACCACTTTTAGCATTAATGATCATATTAAGTTTAACTTTTTTTCCATAATAGTGTTTGCGAATAATAAATGCCCCTTGTAAAAGTGAAAGTAACTCATCATCTTCACATGATAATATACTTAATGCTTCTTCGTCTGAAATTTCCTTACCTAAAATAACTTCATGTGCCAAATTAGTCCAATTCACTTTGTGTCGCTCCTATTCATTTATCATTTCGTCAATAATTGTTGAATTTCAAAAATATGGTCTTCCGTAAAAAAGTCCGATTGTTCCGGTATAACGCCTAGTATGACTTGACCAGTTAATTTCTCTAGCATCATTAAACTATCTTTTTCCATTTCAGTCATCGTAGACGGTACCTTATTAATAAGTAAGCCTAAAATATTAATTTGGTGTGACTTTAAATACTCAGTTGTTAAAACTGTATGATTAATCGTTCCTAGACTTAATGTAGTTACAAGAATTACAGGTAGATTTAACAACTTAATTAAATCAATCGTTCCAAAGTTTTCTTTTAACGGAACTGCAACTCCACCGGCATCTTCAACAAAAACAACATCATGTTTGTTTTCTAATTGCTTATATTTTTCAAAAATAACTTGCTCATCAATAAAAACATTTTCTAGTTTACTAGCTAAATGTGGTGAAACAGGTGTTTCAAGTGTGTATGAATTGTAGTAATGATCGTCTTCTAAAAGCGGTAATTTTTCTTTATAGAACGCTACATCTTCGCCTATAAATCTATCATTTACTTTAACTACTCCACTCTGAATTGGTTTATAAGGAATGGCATCAATACCTTTACGTTGCAAGCATGCTACCATCTGAGTAGTTACATAGGTTTTTCCAATATTTGTATCAATTCCAGTAACAAAATATCCTTTTCCCATCTTAAGCAGCCACCTTTTTTTCATTGTCTCTAGCTTTAGCAAAATTAATCTTCGAGTTTGAAAAATTAGTAAAATTTTACAATCTGACAAAATTAAATTTACACGCATTTAAAATATATGTCAACCTTGATTAAACTTTGAGTTAACATATACATTTTCGTAGAATAACATTTACGAATCATTAACCGTACAAAAAATTATCTTAAGAAAACAATTAGTATCTTTGTCACACTTTTACTCAAATGAAAGGTTATATAAACGAGAAGCACTGATTATTTCATGCGGAAAGGATAGAAAGTTATTTATAGTATTTGGGAATGAATCTTATGATGGAGTCTCTTCTGTTTTTTATTGTTGATTAAAAAACCATATTATGGAGATTCAATTGGGGTAGTTTCTTTAAGAGTAATGGATCTATATCATCAGTCACATTATGAGTTATTAATCCGTGTATAAAAGTTTCCTAACTACATTTTAACGATTAAAATATGTGGGTACTGAATAGGAAACTAGAGATGTTTTTATTTTTAGGGACTGTCATTGAAGACTTGGCAATCACATTTGATACAAGTATTTCCTTAAAAAATGAGGCATCCATATTGAATGGACAAACTGTTTCAATTCCTTTAATCAATGTGGAGCCTTCTACAATACCAATTGGATGGGTTCGTTCAAATAACTCAAGTTCGTCGATGCTGTATGATCAATTTTTAGAGCTTTTAAACATTGAGCTAAAATGGCTTGAGAATCATTAATCTGACAAAAAAAACAGAAAAACTCTCACAGTAGTTTTTCTGTTTTCTCTTTTACATACTTTTATTTTCAACTCTCTTCAATGTTCTCGTTAACAATAATGCTGCAGTTATTGCGATTACTCCATTAATAGTAAATGAAGTAGCCGCTCCGAATTGTTGCCATAACCAGCCTGTTAGTAAAGAAGCTGGAAAAAATCCAATTCCGGAAACCATCGCATAGAAACCGAGTGCTGTTCCTTTCGCGTCAGGGCTCGATAATTCTACTACAAGTGCTTTTTCCACACCTTTTGTTAAAGCTGAGTAAAGTCCGTATAGTATAAATAAAATAACCAGATTAGTGGCTGAGTGAACTACTGCAAAACCGATATAAACGATTCCATATAAAGCATATCCTGCCGTTAGTATTCCTCTCCGTCCATATTTATCAGAAAACGCACCTGAAAGATACGAAAGGGAAGAAGCTGTTAAGTGAAAAAGTAAGTACATCAACAATACACTTTGATTCGAAAAGCCAAGATCGGCTACTCTTAATAACAAAAAAGAATTGGATGAATTAACGATTGTAAATAATAGTACAACTACCAACAGTTTCTTTATATTTGAATCTAGTAACTCCCATTTAAATTGTAAATTCTTTGATGGTTTATTTAGATGATTTATGCTTTCCTTTACGCCAAATAATAGTAACCACCCAATTGTTATCGGAACTACTGAATATAAAAATACAGCCTTAATGTTTTGATTTCCTACAATTTGCAAAATAACGATGGCTGCTCCTATTCCTAAAGCAGCCCCTAACATATCCATCATTTGGTGAATCCCAAATACTCTACCCTGCTTATTTTTCCCGCCGGATTCTGATATTAAAGCGTCTCTTGGAGCTGTACGAATTCCTTTTCCTGTTCGATCGACTAGCTTCCAAATGAAAACTCCAATCCAAGAACTTGAAAGAATTAGAACAAGCCTTCCTAACCCTGATAATCCATATCCTACAATTGCTATATTTTTTCTGTTTTTTTGCCGATCTGATCGATTGCCAGAATAAAATTTTAATACACTCGCTAAGCTTTCAGATAAGCCGTCAATAATCCCAATTATTAAAGGACCTGAAGTTGAAAGAATAATCGGGATTAGCGGAGTTACCATGTAAGTACCCATATCTGTAAAAAAGCTAACTAGACTTAAAACCCAAATATTCTTACCCTTCATTCTCTTCAACCTCCTGAATAAATGAACAAGGTAGATTCTAGTTTATGTTTTCACCAATTTTTCCGCACGTATATTCTCTTTTAAAAGCGATACAAAACGAAATAACTCCAGTGAGAATAGGATTCCACTTAGCCAAACTGAGCTGAATACAAATCCAGCAGCAATGTCGCTAGGCAATAAGTGGTGCAAATAGACGCTGCTAATCGAAAATAGTACTACAACAAAAATAAAACAGAAGAACATGATCGTATTAAGCATATAAGCTTTATTGTGTCGAATTAACATAATGATGAAGTAACCTAATACTGTCAGAATCAACATAGACTTTTCATTTGGAAAGTTTTTACCTACATTGCTACCTAACATAAAGTTGAAGATCCAAGGTATCCCTTCTGATAGTATAAGGATTCCAGCTAAACTAGCAATCAAAAAGAGCAATTCTAACCATTTATTTTTGTTGTTTATTAAAATGACTATTATAGTAGCAAGCGAGACTGTCAATAAAACCTTCCAGGTCGATAATGAATAAATAAAGTTCATCGGCCCATTCCAGTGTTGATTAAATAAATTAAAAACAATTGTCTTAAATACAGAATTGAATTTATCAAATTCATTGCTAATTGTGTTTTGAATTAGCCCTATCATTAAGATTACAAACGTAACGAAAAAAATTAAACACGTTAAGATGAGCAATTTTATTTTCATGAAGCTTTTAAATCTCTTAAAACTTGATTCAAATATTAATATTAACGATTCTTTTATTAATTCTTTTTTTGCTTTTACAACAAAAAAAGTGAGAACTATGATACCTAATAATATGCTACCTAATACTAACCATTTTTTTATTTCTACTTGGTATATATCCCAGTTTGGTCCCATTACCTTTCCTAACCAAATAAACGTTCCAATCCAAAGAAATACACCAATATATGAAAAAATGGCAAATGAGCGATAAGGTAATTTGATGATCCCTGAAATAATGCTTGCGAAATGTCTAATACCCGGAATAAAGAACGATACTAGTAATAATACCTTCCCATATTTTTCATACCATTTTGACATCTTCTCTATCTTTTCAGGGCCCATATGGATATAATGACCAAATTTCCGAAAAAACGGTGTACCAAGTTTATATCCTAACCAATAAGAAATAGTAACCCCCACAATTCCTCCAAGGCCGGCAGAAATAATAGATAATACTATATTCATTTCCCCGTGATAACATAAAACACCAACATAACTCATCAATGCTTCATTCGGAATAGGAACTATGATCAATTCCAACATCAATGATAAAAATAAAATGATATAGCCATATTGATTTAATAAATGGATGATTTCGTTCATATTCATACCTCAATCTTTCAATACTCTAAAGTACTTATTTTCACATAATCCCATCTAGAGGAAATATTACCTCTACTTCAGTCCCTACATTTTCAACACTTTTTATACTAATTTTCCCATTATGCAAGTTAATTATATTCTTAGCTATCGACAGACCAAGTCCAGTTCCGCCACTGATTTCACGGCTACGTGCTTTATCGACTCGATAAAATCGTTCGAAAATATTTTCTAATTCTTCCTCTCGAATACCAATTCCATAATCTTTTATTTTAAGAATAACGGCTTCACTATTACAACTAAT
The DNA here is from genome assembly GCF_002556365.1 of Bacillus sp. AFS002410. Lineage (NCBI taxonomy): Bacteria > Bacillati > Bacillota > Bacilli > Caryophanales > Bacillaceae > Bacillus > Bacillus sp. AFS002410. The sequence goes on along the minus strand of NZ_NUEU01000098.1, from coordinate 14,599 downwards.
GCTTACATCAATTTTGTCGGAACTGTACTTTATTGCGTTATCTAAAAAAATAATAATAACTTGTTTAATTTTAAGTTCATTTCCATTAATTATTATTTTCTGTTTTTGTGCATGTAATGTAATTTCTCGTTTATATACACTTTGCAGTTGCACTAGCGATGAATGGCACAATGCTACTAGATCTACTGGATTCATTTCGATATTCTTTAAATGTTCCGATTCGGCCAATGTTAATAATGTTTTCGTTAAATCTTGCATTCGATTAGCTTCAGAATAAATCGTTTCAATAGCTTCTGTTGCCATTTCCTCATTTTTAAACCCACGTCTTCTTAATAAGTTAGCAAAGCTACTAATGACAGTAATTGGAGTTTTTAGCTCATGAGATGCATCTGAAACAAACTGCTTTTGTTTCTCAATGTTTTCTTGTAGCCTGCTAATCATTCGATTAAACGTGCTTGCCATTTTGTGTAATTCATCTTTCGTTTCATTTTTGATTAAAATCTTTTTGGGAACTCCACTTTTTTCAATATCTTCCATCGTTGTAATCATAGAAGTAATTGGGTTCATTATGATGCGTGTTAACCATCTTCCGGCCATCATTGATAGAATGGCAGAAATGCAAGTAACGATTGTCATAATTGTTAATAGCATATCTTTTCGACCTTCAAGTCCTACTAACAATTCTCCAATTTCTAGCGTTCCAATTACTTTTTGGTTCTGTATAATTGGTACACGCACGACTATATTTTGATGCTCACTAAAAGGGATGAGTTTCGTTTCTTCTTTTCTAGTGAACTTAGGTTTTATACGATTCAGTAGTTTATCATTACTAATTTCTGTCACAATTTTTGAGTTTGGATCAATAATTCGAATATAAGAATGATTGGACATAAATGGATATAATCCTTCATTTTTCATATTCAATGTTTTAGGTATTTCAAGTTTTTTTAAGATTTCATGTGCTTTTTGACTGATAACATGTTCTTCCATATTTACAGTCGTTTTCATAAACAAATAAAAAACTAAACCGTTAATTAAAATGAGAATGATTAAGATCCATGATGTGATTAATAAGTTTATTTTAGTCGTTATTTTCATCTTAACCCTTCCTCATTGTGTACCCCACACCTCGTATCGTTCGAATTAAAGGAACATCAAAGTCCTCTTCAATTTTCTTTCTTAAGTGTCTAATATACACATCAACAACATTTGTCTCACCTTCGTACTCATAACCCCAAACTGTTGTGATAATACCTTCTCTTGTCACAATTTTATTTTGATTTGTTAATAGATAAACTAATAAATCATATTCTTTCGGTGTTAAAGCAATAACTGTATCATTTCGCTTTACTTCTCTAGCTTCTAAATTAACAACTAAATCCTCTATCGCTAAAGTAGGATCAGCGTCTTCATTTTTCTTAAACTCATGAACAAGATTACTTGATCTAAGACATGAACGAATCCTTGCTAATACTTCTTCGATTTCAAAGGGCTTTGTAATATAATCATTTGCACCATAATCAAGACCAATAATCTTATCATGTGTAGCATCTCTAGCAGTTAATAAAATGACAGGAACAAATTGATTTGTTTTTCTTATTCTTCTTAATACTTCAATTCCACTCAATTCAGGTAACATAACATCTAATAAAATTAGATCAACATTGTTGTTCAGAGCAGATTCTAGACCGGATTTTCCATTATGTTCGACCAGTACTTCAAAACCCTCATATTCTATTTCTAATTTTAAAACTCGAGCAATATTCACTTCATCCTCGATAATTAAGATTTTCGTCATTTAACTCACCTATTTCTATTAATAGTTTAGTGTATCCACAAACTCTATTCTAATTTTAAGAGTGATTGAAAACATTAGTCTTTCAAAGCTTAAAGCCTCACAAGTAGCGATGTTATCAGTCTTTTTCGCTTCTTGTATACATGCCATTATAGAACTTTTAATTAGTATTTTTTTCATTTTAATCTATTTTTAATTGATTATTCATTAAAGTTTCAGTTAGCCATTTTACAATAACATGGAATTGATTTGCGAAATTATCTTCAATTTATAATAAAAAATCTTAGGAGGTATAAGATGAAAAAATTTGTTGAAGGGACCATGCAAAGAGCAATATTAATGATTGTCTGTGTAGTGATGATCGTAGCTTGGGGTGCTATATCAGCTTTCCAAATGCAACGTGATTATTTACCAGGCATTAATAATACGACTCTTACTGTTAGCATGCGTCTACCAATGTACCAAGCTGATCAAGTAAAACAAAATATTACCAATAATCTTGAGAGTGCTGTAAGAACAACAGAAGGATTACAAGACATTGAAACAAGCTCTTATGATGGTGGAGTTTTTATGAGTCTGTATTTCCCAATGAATACAGATATGAAGCAAGCAGAAATTGATGTAAATAAAGCTTTAGAAAATGCGGATATTCCACCGACAATTACATCAAAACCGCTTGTTACTAGACTTACTACTAGTTCATTTCCAATCTTAACTTATAGTTTAACTAGTGATTCAATAGATGATAATACTTTAAAATCAATTACTCAAATGGATATTGTACAGCATCTTAAAACTGTTCCTGGTGTATCCGATGTTTCGGTATTCGGTGGCGCTAAAGATGGTTATGTACTAACTGTTAGAATGAAAGACCTTGCAAAAAATAATTTAACTTTAGACGACTTAAATAAAGCATTAGCTGTATCAGTTCCAGCCTTACCTGAAGGAACGATTTTTCAAAATCAATTGTCCATTCCAGTTAAATTTGATGGTTTAAACATAAATGAGAAACAAATAAGCGACGTAAAAATCAAAAATTCAAATGGTGACCAAGTTCCACTTTCAGCATTTGCAACTGTTACTCACGCTTTAAATGATGTAAAAACTGTTGCAAGAACAAATGGAAAAACAAGTGTTCAATTAAATGTTATTAAAACTCAAAGTGCAAACATTACCGACGTAGCTAAAGCTGTAAAGGAAAGAATTAATGGTTTACAAGAAGTTAAAAACGGTACTGTCAAATTGACTCCACAATTAGACCGTGAAAAAGAATTAAACGATTCATTAAATGGTTTAATTCGTGAAGGTTTACTTGGATGTCTTTTCTCAATGATTTGCGTATTTTTCTTCTTCCGCAATGTAAAATCAACATTAGTCATTGCGATTTCATTACCAATTTCTTTATTAGCAACAACAGCTATACTAAAATCAATGGGCATTACACTTAATATTTTAACGGTTTCAGGTTTAATTGTTGCGATGGGCCGTATTGTTGATGATTCAATCGTTATCCTTGATAATATGTACCGTAAAAGAGAACAAAATCCTAATCAACCATTACTATCATCATTAAGTTCGGCAGTTTATGAAATGACACCTGCAATTTTAGCATCTACACTTACGACAATTGCTGTTTATATTCCAATTGCCTTTGTAGGTGGAGCAATTAGTGCTTCTTATAGCGGTTTTGCATGGTCTGTTGTTATTTCATTAATTATATCGTTCTTTGTAGCAATCCTTGTTATTCCAGCGCTTGCGTTAATGGGTTGGAAAAACAATACAAAGAAAACAAAAGCAGTTTCTTTAGAACCAATGATGAAACCGATCCTAAAATCATCATTTAAGAAGAAAAAACTTACAATTTTCATTTCAGCTTTATTATTTATTATTGCAGTAGCCTTTGGTTCATTTTTACCAGTTTCATTCTTGCCAAGTGCTAAAACTGGTCAAGTTGCAATTAAACTAGAATTACCTCAAGGAAGTACACTAACACAAGTAGATACAGAGGTTCAAAAGGTAGAAAACCAATTAAAAGAAAATCCAAAAGTAAAATCTTATACATCTAATTTTGGATCGACTAACACGCCTCAAGGTGATGATGTATTTGACCAAGGCGGTGGATTCCTACAAAAACCTAATGTAGCAAATCTTTCTGTTGTATTAAAAGATGATAAAGACTCAGACCAAGTTATTAAAGAACTTGGAAATCAGCTACCACAATTATCGAAGAATGTAGCTTACACTGTTTCAAGTCAAAGTATTGCTGGTGATGATTCATTATTGAAAGTAATGTTTACTGGATCTGATCAAGCTACACTAGATAAAGTTGCTGATCAAATGAGATCAAAACTTATGAAAATTAACGGTCTAAGTGTTGATGGTAAAATCGATTTAACATCCGGTCTTCCAAAATATAAAATAACATTTAACCAACAAGCAATTGATCAAAACGGAATTCAATTAGCAGATGTAATGAAAGTGATTAATCGTTATATGTCACAATCTAAAGACGCTACATTTGTAGTGGACCATGTGAGTCTGCCAGTGGACATGTATCTTGATCAAATTAGTAGTGGAAAAACACAAGTTCAATTAAATGCATCACCTGCAGATGTAATCAATTCTCTTAAAAATGAAACTTTCATAACAAAAGGAAATAAGACAATAAAACTTGAACAACTTGCATCTATTACGAAAGATAATGCTCCTTCAACGATTAATGAACGCAATGGTGAGCCTTATTCAATCGTAACGGGACAAATTACTTCAAATGATATTAGCAAAGTTTCTAAACAAGTTGATGACGTAATTAGTAAACAGGATCTTCCTAAAGGTGTAAGTTACTCAATGGGAGGTATAACTCAACAAGTTAAAGACATGATTTTTGATATGTCAATTGCGGTAGCCTTCTCTATTCTTTTAGTAATGGTCATTACTTCAACCTTATTTAAGGGATGGAGAGCTCCAGTTTCAGTATTATTAAGTATCCCACTAGCATTAAGCGGTGTTGTCATCTCTTTAGTAATCGTAGGTGGAGAGTGGAATTTAGCAGCACTGATTGGGGTATTAATGTTAACAGGAATTGTAGTAACAAATGGGATCGTACTTGTTGATAAGATTGAACGTAATCGTAAAAACGGTATGAACATTGAAGACGCTGTTATTTCAGGAAGTCTTTCAAGGATTAGACCAATTTTAATTACAGCAGCAACAACAATTTTAACACTATTACCACTAGCATTTTCACATCAAGGTGATACAGTTATTTCACAGACATTAGGAATAGTTGTAATAGGCGGAATGATCACATCAACTCTAAATAGCTTTTTAGTCATTCCAATTATTTATCAATGGTTGCACAAAAAGCAGTCAAATAAAGTAATTTCAATTGAGGAAGTTAATTCACTTTAACTTCAGATTAATAGGGCTGTCCCTAAAGTCAAATGACTTTAAGGGCAGCTTTTTTATTTGTCATCGAGTAATTGAATGATGGAGATGAATGGCAGGAAATACGAACAAATTATGTACTTTGTTTATAAAACCGTGAACTTTGTGCATAAAGTAAAGAATTTTGTTCATAAATCTAGGTTTTTTGTTCATAAAACACTAAATTTTGCTCATAACTTTGATCAGACCGTTTTTAAGATGTTGAAATTATGTGTTATGAAAACAAAGAGCACGAACACTATGTCAACTCGGAGTTAATATTGATCGTACTGGCCTAATTATCACCTGAACCCGCGATAGGAGCGTTTAAAAATTGCTTACAAGAAACAACACTCAGCTTGTTTTACTGTAGAAAAAGCCCATTAATTTTTAGAAATATTTTTTAGACTAAAACCTTGTACTTATTTTCATCTAAATAAATAAAGTAAGTATAGTCAAAAACACTGACAAGCTGTCCAAGTTAAACATATTAATAGTTAGAAGACCTAAATAAAACTATTTTAATGGGTGATATTTAAATGAAAGATAGACTTAAGCCAATTAAACCACCGTGTCCGCCGAGCCCACCTTGTCCGCCGAGTCCACCGAGTCCACCGAGTCCACCGAGTCCGCCGAGTCCGCCAAGTCCGCCGAGTCCGCCGAGCCCACCGACTCCACCTTGTCCGCCTTGTCCACCTTGCCGACCATGTCCTCCTTGTCCACCTTGTCCGCCATGCCACTGTTGTGAACATAAGAAGTGTGACTGCTGTGAACACAGGTGTGAATGCCACAAACATCGTGATTGCGATTGCCACAAACATCGTGACTGTGATTGCCATAAACATCGTGATTGTGATTGCCACAAACATCGTGATTGTGATTGCTGCGAACACAAGAAATGCGATTGTCATGAACACAAAAAATGTGATTGCAGTATTAAGGTGAATATTAATATTGATTGTGGTTGCAAAAAAGATAAATGCGACTGTTGCAAAGAGCATGACTGTGACTGCTGTGAACACCATGAGTGCGACTGCTGTGAAGACCATGAATGCGACTGTTGTGAAGAACATGACTGTGACTGTGACGATCACAAGAAATGTGATTGTTGTACAGATTTAATTGCTAAAATATTAAGTGCTGTACAAAATAGTCAATCATCATCTCATTGTGATAAACATATTACTATTAATATCAACATCAACAATAAATAAGTAATTTCTCATGATGAATCTAACTCAAACGAACGCAAAAAAAATAGAGTGTAGAAACCTAGTGTTTCTCACTCTATTTTTATTTATTGAAATCTTCTTTCCTTATTGAAATGCCTTTTATTTCTTCTAATGAATTAAAATAAATCTCAATTTCACTCATTTTAAGTTGAATTTCTTCAATTGCATCTTCTAATATTTTAGTTAAATCCTTTTGCACATGTTTAATCACTTCATCAGTATTTTCCAGACCTTCTAATCTGATATTACGCTCTATTTTGAGTTCTTCAAGTGCCATCTTCATTTCGATTTTTGAAACAACCTCTTTCATTAAACGATTTATATTTTTTTCAAAATATTTCTCTTTTGCTTGTCCTAAGCCTGTAGTATTTGAATGTTCGATATTCAAATCATGTACACCCTTTCCGCAATTTATCACATACCAATATATGCAAAATTTAGAGAGAGTGGTACAAGTAACATTTAAAAACTCATTTAGTTTTGCAATAATTAATTTAGCAAATTAAAAGTGCCTCGTAGTTGCTTTTTACAGTTGTTAAAGTAAAAATATTCTTATATTACTAAATTAATGATTTACTTTATTTATTATTTTAACTACTATCTAATTAGTAGATAAAAGAAAGGTAGATTTGATGATATTCCATCTTGATCCATCGTTATTATTAACTTTAATTGTATTTGGATTTTTAGCTGCATTTATTGATTCCGTAGTTGGTGGCGGAGGATTAATTACTTTGCCAGTATTGTTATTTACGGGGCTTTCTCCCGCTGCTGCTGTTGCAACGAACAAATTAGCTGGGTCAATTGGATCTTTAACGAGTACAATCATGTTTTATCGCTCAGGTAAGCTTGATATAAAATCTGTTTATAAGTTATTCCCACTCACTTTTATTGGTTCTATTTTGGGAGCTTGGACTGTCCATTTAATAGACCCTACTGTTCTTAAACCGCTTATGCTTGTTATGCTTGCGGCAGTCGCAATTTATACTATTTTCAAGAAAAATTGGGGAGACACTACTTCCAACAAAAAGCTGTCAGCTACTCGTATTATTCTGTTTATGATGTTGATTTTTGCAATTGGTTTTTATGATGGTTTTATTGGTCCTGGAACAGGTTCATTCTTAATATTTGCTTTTTTAATGATTGGATTTGATTTTTTAAAGGCAGCCGGGAATGCAAAATTTTTAAATTTCGGCAGTAATATAGCTGCATTATTAATGTTTATGTACTTAGGACAAATTCATTATGCCTATGGTTTAGCTATGGGTATTGCACAAATAGCCGGTGCAATTTGTGGTTCAAAATTTGCAATAAAAAAAGGAAGTGGCTATGTTCGCGTCCTCTTTATCACAGTAACGTTTTTACTGTTAGCAAAAAATACTTTTGATTATCTTCATTAAATAGAATGTAAAAAATGGTAAGCAAAATTAGATAAAATTTGCTTACCATTTTTCTTTTTAACTAGACTTAGTCTATATAGCTTCCACGATTATTGAAACTCCTTGACCACCACCAACACATAAAGTTGCTAAGCCAATTTGTTTCTTCTGACGTATTAGTTCATGCAATAAAGTAACAACAATTCTTGTACCTGAGCATCCAATTGGATGTCCTAATGCAATTGCTCCTCCATTTACATTAATAATCTCCTCGGGTAATCCCAATTCCTTATTTACTGCTAGTACTTGTGCAGCAAATGCTTCATTAATTTCAGCCAATTCAATGTCTTCTATTTTAAGATTTGCTCTTTCCAAAGCTTTTTGGGTTGCTGGAACTGGTCCGATTCCCATAATCGAAGGAGAAACAGCAGCACATGCGACCGAACGAATTTTAGCAAGTGGTTTTAAACCATATTCTCTAACTGCTTGCTCAGAAGCAACCATTACAGCAGCTGCACCGTCATTTAATGATGAAGCATTCCCAGCTGTCACTGTGCCATTTTCCTTAAAAGCCGGTTTAAGCGTTAGTAATTTCTCTAGATTAGTATTTTTACTATTCTCGTCTTCTGTAAATAATGTGGAACCTTTTTTACCTTTCAAAGTAACTGGAATAATTTCATTTACGAACCTTCCCAATTCTTTAGCTTTAATTGCTTTTTGCTGGCTTTCTAAAGCAAATATATCTTGTTCCTCCCGAGATATACGATAGCTTTCTACTAAATTTTCAGCTGTTATCCCCATATGGTAACCTTCTATTGCACAATGAAGTCCATCATGAAAAATTGCATCAACCGTCCGAATATCTCCCATTTTCTGTCCCCATCTTGCATTCATGACTAAATGCGGGACATTAGTCATACTCTCTGTTCCACCCGCTATTACTATATTTGAATCTCCAGCAAGTATTTGGTGATAAGCTAATGTAATAGCTCGTAATCCAGATGCACACTGTTTATCAATCGTAATTGCTGGTACTGAAACAGGTAAACCAGCATTAATTGCCGCTTGCCTTGCTGGATTTCCTTTTAGTCCTGATTTTAAAACATTCCCTAGTACTACTTCATCGATGCATTCTGGCGAAATACCTGATCGTTGCCATACTTCATTAACAACTGTTGTTGCTAGTTGTACAGCACCCACATCTTTCAATGAGCCTCCGAAACTACCAATTGGGGTTCTAAGTGCCTCAACTAAGTATACATTTTGCATTGTCCATCTCTCTCTTCCTTAAAAGGTATACATCTAAGCAATTTATACTTTTTCTTCAATCATTTTTCTTGTATAAACAGTTACCCACTTCCTTGGAAGAAGTCCAACTGATTTTGCCATGAGTTTATTTTTAAAACCTGGAATTATGACCGTTTTATTCTTCATTAAACCCTTGTACCCGCACTTGGCAACTGCTCTTGGATCCATTAAATTCTTAATAAAAATTTTAGTTCCAGTTGAAGCCAATCCTTCAGTGAGTGATGTCTTTGTTGAAGGAGGACATAGTACACTAACTTGTACTCCCGTTCCTTTTAGTTCATCAGCAATTGCTTCCGTAAAGGATAATACATAGGATTTACTTGCTCCGTACATTGACATTCTTGGAGTTGGCTGGAATGCCGCAGTTGAAGCCACATTTAAAATTTTACCTTTATTTCGTTTAACCATCTCATCTGCTATAAGTCTAGTTAAATACGTAAGGGAGATCATATTAAGCTGTAAGCATTCCAATTCCTTCTTAATATCCAGCTCCGTCATTAATCCTAAACCGCCTGCCCCAGCATTATTTATTAAAATATCAATATTGATTTCCTCACTCTTCAAATAGTTATGTAGACCTTCTACTGTTTCATGATTACTTAAGTCACCTGCAAAAGTATTTACGACGACCCCGTAACCCTTTATTAAATTTTCAGCTTGTTTCTCCAGCAACTTTACATCTCTTGCTACTAACACTAAATTATAGCGATGCTCAGCGAAAACTCTTGCAAATTCTAACCCGATCCCTTTTGTTGCACCCGTAATCAATACTGTTTCTGTCGGCACGATCTACTAACCTCCTTGTATATTAGAATATTCTAAATTTTATAATTATTAAGCTCATTATACTCATAAGTTTTAATTAAATAAAATTAAAGAATTTAACATGCAAGTTAATATTGCTAATATGAAAACCGTATCTATCAATCTATAAACGTTAAGAATACATAATAAAAGAGAATCTTCTACGTCATAGGACGCTTAGATTCTCCTTACACTATATCTTAAAATTTTGTTACATCCACTGGCTCAATTCCTTCAGACGCACAGTGTTCATAGTATCTATTTAGGAATGTTTCCCAATTATCTCTAGCAAGGATTTCCCCTTCCTCACCGATATAGTCTAATGTTCCTTCTACAATATTAAAAGTGATAACATCATCATCGCCTACAGCTGTAGGAGTATGTTTTGAACCAGCAGGCTCATAAACAACATCACCTGGTTTAGAGATCCAAGACTCTTCAAGATATCTCCAAGTTCCTTGTACTGTATATACAATTACCGTTCCAGGATGGAAATGCGCAGGAAGTTGCATTTTCGCAGGTACATATAATAAAGTAAGTGTTTGTCCTGTCACAGGGTTTGCTTTAAGTAATTTAAATTTTGCATCTCCAAAATAAGGAATCCAAGGCAATTCATCTACGTTAATATTTCCAGCATGGTGTACTACTACTTCTTTTACATTTTTTAGGTTACTCATAATAATCCCCTCTTCCAACTTATGTTTTTAAATTCGTTAGTTGTAGTCCCTTACATTAGTAAGCTAACTTCTAACCCTTTCGAATTATTATTATCAGTATATTTATAATTTTCAGTTAAGTAAAATTAGTATTTTTTACATGCAAATTAATTTGACTAATTTAGAATTCTAGCAATCTTTCATAAAGTTGAAATTTACTTAGCCCCAAGTCCTCCATCTAGAACTAGTATTTGGCCAGTACAATAATCAGAAGCTGAAGAAGCAAAGTAAAGGATTGCACCAACTAAATCATTATCGCTACCCAATCTTCTAAGAGGAACTTGAGAAGCTATGAATGGACCTGCTTTTTGTACAAGCGTTCCCGGTATTTCTGGATTATTCATTCCAGTAGTGAAAACCCCAGGTGCAATTGAGTTAACATTTACCCCATGACGGCCCCACTTTACTGCTAGATCTTTCGTTAAAGTCATCACTGCTCCCTTGCTTGTTGTATATCCTACAGAATCAACCGCTTCTGGGTCTACACCCTTAAAACCTATACTAGAAGAAATATTGATAATTTTTCCGTATTCATTATTGATCATATGTTTACCAACTGCCTGACACATTAAAAATGTTCCAGTCACATTCGTATCAAGCATAGCCTGCCATTGTTCTAAAGGCATTTCCGTAGCAGGAGTTTCAAACACTGTTCCGCTACTATTTACTAAAATTTCAATGTTTCCGAATTCAGAAATCGCTTTTTTCAATCCTTGTTCAATCGAATCTTTACTTGTTACATCAACAGATACAGCTAATGCTTGTCCACCTAGTGCCTCTATTTCTTTTACAACGTCTTCGCAAACTTCCATACGACGAGAACAAACAACAACTTTTGCTCCTGCCTCTGCTAAAGCTAGTGCCATTACACGCCCTAGCCCACTTCCTCCACCTGTAACGATTGCTGTCTTTCCTGTTAAGTCAAACAATTGGTTTAATGTCATTTTCAAACCCTCCAAAATTAAGAATATTCAAATTTTTATAAATTCTTATTGATACTGATTATACTAATAAATTATAATGAAAAAAAATTAAAGATTTTAATGTGTAAGTTAGTACCACTAATATACAAAAAGGGGTCAGCAATGAATATTGAACAACTAATCTATATTGTCGAAGTTGCAAAATACAGTTCTTTGTCAGTAGCCGCACAAAATCTACACGTTACACAATCCACAATTAGTCAGTCGATCACCAACTTAGAAAAAGAGCTTGAGATTAAAATATTTAAACGCTCACGGGGGCATGGTGCAGTTCCAACTGATGAAGGCAGAGTCATTTTAAAGCTTGCCTATGAAGTACAAAAAAAGCTTGAAGAAATAAGAGAAACAGCAAACCTATTTAACTCCACTGAAGTAGGTGAATTAAAAATATCATCTTTACCTGGACTAATGACATTTCTTGTAAAAGCGATTTCTACTTTTAGCCATGATTATCCACATGTTAATTTAGAGATTACCGAAAAAAGTGGAACTTCTGTCATTGATGATGTTAAGCAACATAAAACTGATTTTGGACTAATTACACACTCAAACGATTTGAGTGTAAACATGGAAGGAATTGCGTTTGAAGCACTTCTGGAAGGGAAGCAAAAAATTTACGTTTCAAAACATTCACCTTTAGCATTTCTTGGTGCCGTAGCACCAGAAGATCTATTTGATCAAACAATCGTCATCTATCAAGGGGAATTAATGCAGCATTTTGTTCAAGACTTTTTTGACAAATATCAACCATTAAAAATCTTATTTACAACAAATAATATGGCTGGGCTTCTTCAAGCGGTCAATGAAAATTTGGCCATTACATTTGCTCCTGATTTCGTCATGCAAAACTACCCCTCAGTGATTAATGGTGATATTGTCCCAATAGAACTGACAAATCATAGTAAAGTTAATATTTCTTTAGGTCTAGTTCGATCAGAAAATAAACATTTATCCTCTTATGCAAACAAATATATTAATTTTCTTAAATCTGAAATTATTAAAATTTAGTCTCTTTTAATTTTTAATGAAAAAAGGTTGTCNNGACAACCTTTTTTCATTAAACTCAATTTGAAGTCTTTCTCTTCTTTTTAATGCACACCTTCAATAATTTTTTTCGTCTTTGGATTCACATTTAACCAGGCAATTCCTTCGTTACTATCACCTAAATCTTTGTAAACCTGAACCGTGAACGTACCATCTTCTTCAACAGTCGCTTCAAATCGTTGATTAGGAGTGATTGGCCCGTGCGTTTTTTCAATGTACTCTTTTGCTAATTGAAGCACAATCGCTTCATACGTTTCTTTTTCTTTCTCGGTGTAATGAACTGGTGTATAAGGCTTTCGTTTAAATGACTTTTCTTCTTTCCCACAACCTGTTAAGAGAAGAAAACATGCACAAAGCAGGAGTCCGATTGCTTTAATACGTTTCATTTTTCACCTCGTTCAATGTATTTTATCATTTAACGCATTTATCTTAATTCAATTATATACTAATAGAGTTTGTAAATTTTCTATATTTTATTGTTAAAATAATGGATTTGAAACAACTAACAATATTTCTACATAAATACCAAACTAATTTATGGAACTATTCTTTCGTTTAGGGCAATAAAAAGTACGCACTGCTAGTTTAAGAAATTATCTTTATTGAACAAATCTATTCTTTCTTTCATTTTCATATTATTATCTTTGTTATTCCATTCAACAATCATATAAATATCACTTATGTCTGAAAGGGTAATTGGTTTTTTATTTTTATTTAAATATGTACCACCTTTAACTGTTCCAGTAGTCAAGTTACTTATATCAAACCCACTCCCATTTAAATCCAATGTTTGAATAACAGTTTTTACGTTATCAATTACCGCATAGACTTCAATATTAAGTTTGTCCATAATTGGATTAACTGGTTTTTTCATAATCAATCTACCATTTCCAGCTGAAAATTCTTTTGGCGTAAACTTAAGTTGATAGGATTTTACTTTCCAAGTTTCACTTTCTCCACTCAATGCTAAATAATAATTGTTAGTTACTATCTTTTCAGAATGTTTACAACCTGACATTGTCATAAAAATTAATACTAAACACAATCCAAGTAATAATTTCACTTTATTTTCATTTCTTTTAATCAAACTCTCTTTCTCCTCTACTGCTATAAACAAATAATTTATTACTAATATATCATATTAATTACTATTCATTATTCAACCATCCTACCATTTTGTTGAATAAAAATAGAGCTGCCAAAGCAACTCTATTAGTTCAACTAATGCATGCGCTTAGTTGAATAAGAACTCCTTATAAATCTGTTCTTTTATATAATTGTGTAACATTGAAAACTGCAACAAATATAGAAAAAATTAACGAGAATAAAAGCAACCAAAAGTAAAAATCGTAATCATGTTCTGACCATTTTGTAACCACCACTAAAGTAAATAGCAAAATAATTCCTATTCTTTTCCATTCGATTGAAAATATCGCTTCAAAAAGTAATTCGATATTGTTATGTAACGTGATATAAACTTACCATATTTTTCGGATTCCGAATAAAAAAACTTCACTACTTCTGTTCAATTAAACTGCCACTTTGTTGAATAAAAAAACGACCGCCGAAGCAGCCGATTGTTATTGAACTAATGCATGCGTTAGTTGCATAAGAGTTTCTAAAGATTGTCTAATTAGACAACCTTTTTTAGGACTGGTTGACCTAATGGATAGCGTCCGGGTAGTTACGAGAAGAGGGCGATAAAATAAAAAAGCATCCTTACTGGATGCTCTTGATTTGTGTCACAATTTCGTTGTGTTCGGTGATTAATCTTTTCAACTGTTCTTCGAGATGAGGGTCGTTTTTCTTCGCTAAGATAATCTTGACGATATCGATCGCTTCGCGCGTCTTCATTAATTCTTTTTGCAATTTTTCGACTGCATTCAATTTTTCCATGTTTTACCCTCTTCTT
>NZ_NUEU01000097.1:0-38775 GCF_002556365.1 Bacillus sp. AFS002410 | reverse complement strand
AGAGCTGAAAGATCAGGAAATGGAAGTAGAGCGGAAAGATCAGGATATGCAGGTAGAGCAGAAAGAACAGGAAGTGGAAGTAGAGCGGAAAGATCTGGATATGCAAGTAGTGCGGAAAGATCAGGAAGTGCAAACAGATCAGAAAGAACGGGAAATGCTGGCAGAGCAGGTAGAACTGGTAATACGAATAGATCAGCTAGAGGCGAAAGAAGCGAGAGTTCTGGTAGAACAAGAAACGATGGAAGATCTAGAAGTACAGGTAGTACACGTAACGAAGGAAGATCTGGTAGGAGAGGTAGATAGCAAAGATAGGTAGTAAATAATAATAGACACTCTGAAAAAGCGGTTTTAGGTGTCTTTTCCTTTCATTTGCTTTTTTACTTTAAAACTGAATTAAACTAAATAGGTGATTTTATGACGCAAAATGGATTTCGAGAAGAAAAAGAGGTTCAGCAAATGGAGGATTTAAAAATCCTTATTGATGAAGCAAAGGAGTTTATCCAGTATGGAAAAGTAGCCAATTATATTCCTGCGCTTGCGAAGGCGAAGAAAAAGGATTTATCATTGGCCGTGTTTTTGCCTGATGGACGACATTTTGAAGCTGGTAATACGAGTACTCGATATACTTTGCAAAGTATATCGAAAGTGATTGCTTTAGCTTTGGTATTAATGGATCGAGGCGAGGATTATGTATTCGAACGAGTAGGGATGGAACCAACGGGTGATCCTTTTAATTCGATTGCAAAATTAGAGATTAGGTCTGCTGGTAAGCCATTAAATCCAATGATTAACGCTGGAGCCTTGGCTGTTACAAGTATGATAAAAGGACATAGTATTAATGATAGATTTCAGCGACTTTTAAACTTCATGAAAGTTTTAACAGGTAATAAAGATCTTTCTTACTCGAAAGAGGTTGCTGCATCAGAGTTTGAAACAGCACATCTGAACAGATCACTTTGTTACTTTATGAAGGAGCATGGCATTATTACTGAAGATGTCGAGTTGTTATTAGATTTATATACGAAGCAATGCTCAGTTGAAGTAAATTGTGTTGAATTGGCGAGGATTGGTCTTATTTTTGCGCTTGATGGATGGGATCCAATATCTAAAACCCAGCTTATCCCTGAGAAAGTTGCAAAGATTTGTAATACATTTATGGTTACTTGTGGGATGTACAATGCATCAGGTGAGTTTGCCATTAAAGTGGGAATCCCAGCTAAAAGTGGAGTTTCTGGCGGTGTGATGGGTGCAGTGCCTCGTAGATTTGGAATCGGAGTTTATGGACCTTCACTTGATGAAAAGGGAAATAGCATAGCAGGTATAAAACTGTTAGAATTACTTGCTTCTAAATATAATTTAAGTATTTTTTAAACATAAGGGGGGTGTCTCATAAGTCAGGTTGTCTGACATAGGGGCACTCCTTTTTTTTGATTTTGAGCTTAATGTCATGGATTAATAAAAGCATGTGTTGTTTATTTAACACTTTCCCATAAAATCACCGCTCTCATAAGTTTAAACTGTCTAAATAATCCTTTGGAATGTGAATATAAAGTCCCTAATTTCAACCAATTTTGCCCCTTCGACCTATTTTTTCTGAATCCAATCTTTAAAATCAGTCCTTAACTTTTCCCTTTTTTCGAATATTTTGTGTATAGTAGAGGTAGACGTAAAAAAGGGGATAGGAAAATGGACTCACTATTATTACTTTTTATTTTAGGAATCGGTGCAGCAGTGGTTGGAACGTTAGCAGGTGGTGGGGGATTAATTACACTTCCTATTATGATTTTTCTTGGAATTCCAATTCAAACGGGTATTGCTACAAATAAGTTTGCTTCAGGTTTAGGATCATTTAGTAGCATACTTTATACAATTAAAAAGAGGGATTTTAAGCCATCTATCATTTTGCAATTTATACTTGTTTCTATATTGGGTGGAGGAATTGGAGCATTTGTTACAAGTATGTTAAATGAACATGTGATGAACATTGTCGCGTTAGTTTTATTAACTGGCTCGGTATGGTTAACTTTTGCAAGTAAAAAGTGGAACTATGAAACTAAGAATAAAAGCGGTGTGGAAAAGCAAACATTACTAGATAGAGGAATCTTAACTGGAATCGGCGTTTATGATGGAGGCTTTGGTCCGGGTTCATCAACATTTGCAATCTTGTATTTTATTAAAAAAGGGTTTACTTATGTAAATGCTGTTCAATTGGCTAGAGTATTGAATTTTGGTAGTTGTTTATCAGCGTTTGTCATTTTTTATATGACTGGCCACTTTCAATGGAAAATTGCTGTAACAATGGCAGCTGCTTCGATTCTTGGGAATCAGGTTGGATTAAGGTTTGCAGAATTCGTACCGATGAAGCTTGCCCGAATTCTTTTGATTTCAGTTTCTGTCTTGTTAATTGTTCAAGTTAGCTTGAAATTATTTGTGTAAATGTTTGAAAGTCTGTGCGAATGTCCACAGACTTTTTATTTTTGTTGATAATTGAAGATGATTTCTTTAATGAATATAGCCTGAAATTATTTTATCAACAAATTTGAATACTATATCAATAAAAACTATCAATATATCAACAAAAACTATCACTTTATCAACAAAGTTCACAGCTTTATCAATAAAGTACACAAAGTGTTCGTATTCTCCTTAATATAGCAACATATTAATACATCCACAGTATATAAAGGTAATTTTTACGCCTAAGTAGAATAGCATAAATAATCAATCGTTTAAGAGGTGAAGGTAATGAATCTGAAAGAATATAATTGGGTTAAAGAAAATCGTGAAACATTATTAAACTTTTGTAGTGAATTAAAGCAAGAGGATTTTGCTCGTAAATTAGATGGGTTCGGCTTTCAAAGTGTTAGAGAATCACTGTTGCATATGGCTGAATGTTATATTGCTTGGATTGGTTCGTTTATTTTATTAAAAACCAAAAAGCCAATTACGCCAAAGGAAAATATCGTAAATATTACTCTTGATGATATTAGATCAAGATTTGAACTAGCTGACTTATACCTAAATGAATTATTTAACATGCCGACTGATGACTTAAATAAACCGCTTGTTAGAACGATTCCTTGGAGAGATAATAATGAAGAAGTTTCCTTTACACCGATGAAATTGTTAATACATACAATTACACACGAATATCATCATAAAGGACAAATTGTCGCAATGGCTCGTCAAATGGGGTATATTCCACCTAATACAGATGTTTTAGGCACAGAGGATTAAGAGGAAATTTAGGTTAGAGGATTTTTTATCGTATGGCCGAGTGAACAAGAGGTTAAATTTTATAATAGAGATGGCTATAATCAATGTGATGAAGCAATGTAGTAGCGACTTAAAGCATAGGAGAATGATTGATGAATGATTTAGAAACAGCGTATATAGTCACCCCGTTAGGTATGTTGCGGATTGTTGGGAATGATCAAGGAGTAGCATATATTGATTTTGTTAAAGAAGAAAATGGTGAAATGAGTAAGATAGTTCCAATTGCTTTAAAGGATGCAGCAAATGAATTAAATGAATATTTCAATGGAAATCGAAAGGAATTTAGTATTCGATCAATTGCAAAAGGAACTCCTTTTCAGGAAAGTGTATGGAGGGAACTTGTTAAAGTAAAATATGGAGAAACAACGTCCTATGCCGATATTGCTAATCGAATAGGAAATCCAAAAGCGGTAAGAGCAGTTGCGAATGCAAATGCTAGAAATCCACTAAGTATCATCGTACCCTGCCATCGAATTATTGGATCAAATGGTAAGTTAACTGGTTATGCTGGGGGCTTATGGCGGAAAGAGTGGTTATTAAAAAGAGAACAAGGCATGAGAGTAGAAATTTAATAGAAAGAGCAGGAATTGTGGACTCTAATGTCCAAGTTCCTGCTCTTTTTTATTCTTTCGG
This sequence comes from Bacillus sp. AFS002410, assembly GCF_002556365.1. Taxonomy (NCBI): domain Bacteria; kingdom Bacillati; phylum Bacillota; class Bacilli; order Caryophanales; family Bacillaceae; genus Bacillus; species Bacillus sp. AFS002410. The sequence continues at coordinate 34,866 of NZ_NUEU01000097.1, read as the reverse complement.
TTCTTTTTCGTCGATAATGTTTATTTCAATTTTTGGCTCGACTTCATCATCTATGATACTATCTGCGAATTTTGCTTTTTTCCTTAGCTTAATGATTCTAGATATATTAATAATCACTACTTTACAGATTGCGTATGTTGGTACAGCTAAAACCATGCCAAGTACACCTGCGAAGTTACCCGCAAATAATAATAGTAAAATAATCGTTAAAGGATGAATATTTAACTTTTTCCCCATTATATATGGTGAGATTAAATTTGAATCAATTTGTTGGACGATTAAAATCACTAATATTACGAATAAAGCTATTTTTGGAGAAATTAGTATAGCAACAATTACTGCAGGAGCTCCTCCGATAAATGGACCGAAGTATGGAATGATATTTGTAACAGCTGCAACTAAGGCTAAAATTAAAGCATTAGGTAATCCGATAATGCTGTATCCAATAAATGTTCCAATACCTACGAATATACAAACAATGGTTTGACCTTGAATGTAAGAGGCCAATGTTTCACTTGTTTCCTTAGCTATATGAATTGCTTCTTTCCTCAAACTTTGAGGTGAAAAACGAGACATTGCAGTAGGAAATTTATGACCGTCTTTAAACATATAAAACAATATAAATGGAACCGTTAAAATGATTAAAGTTACATTGCTAAGTATATTAAAAAATGCACCAATTCCACCCGTAATTCCACCAAGAAATACGATTGAGTAATCTGCAACTTTCTTTTCTAAATCTTTAATTTCAACATAGTTTTGGCTTCCTAACCACTTTTCTAATAATCCAATTTTATTTGTAGCTTTATTTACAATAGTTGGCATATTATTTACCAAATCTTTAAATTGATCGGTTAAAGTAGGGAATACATTAATGATAGATACTACTGCAATTAAGATTAATGCAAGGTAAAGAAGCAAAATACCGATCGAACGAGGCACCTTTTTACGCTCTAAAAAATCGACTATTGGTGCAAATAGGAAGTATAGGAAAATCGAGACAAGTATCGGTGCAAATAATGTACTAATTAAAATTGCAATTGGTTGAAATAAAAATGAAATCTTTGTTCCAACGAATAATACTAAGAATAACAATAGTATTTCGACCGTCCAAAATAATAACTTGGAGTTTTTAAACAATTAATAACCTCCTTTACTGTATTATGAATTTTATTAAATTAAAAACTTATGTATAAATACCATAATATAACAAAAAGAGATGCTTGTAAAAGCACCTCTTACTGATTTGGTTCAGTGATTGTTTTCATTGTACCTGTTTTATACTTATTATTAGTGTCAAAGCGGAGTAAATCTCCGTAAACAATATTATCTGAAAGAGTTAATTCTTTCTTTGCTTTATCGATTAGCAATTTCGATTCCTGATCGCTAAGTTCTACTTTTTCTGCAGTTTTTCGATTATAGAAAGTATTTGAGCCAGCTACATAATAATATTTACTTGTTACGAAACTTCCATCGCGGAAAACAATAAATTCTGTATATTCTGGGCTAAATAAATCTTTACCAAATTCGATATCTGATTTTGTATCTACACCTAAAAGGTGAAGAATAGTAGGTTTGACGTCGATTTGACCAGCAACCTTTGTAATTGTCTTACCTTTTTGTTGCTTAGGTAAATGGATAATAAATGGCGTACGTTGTAAATCCATATGATCATAAGGTGTTATTTCATCTTTACCTAAGAACTGAGCCATTGCACGATTGTGGTTTTCAGAAATTCCATAATGATCACCATACATAACAATAATCGTATTATCATAAAGACCTGATTTTTTCAGACCTTCAATAAAATCCTTAATTGCTTCATCCATATATCGTACAGTTGTTACATATCGATCAAGTGTTTCATCACCAGAGTTATATTGATCAATGAATTGATCTTTAGGATCAAGTACGAAAGGATAATGGTTTGATAGCGTTAAAAATCTAGAATAAAACGGTTGTTTCACTTGTGATAAAAGAGGAAGTGATTGGTCAAAGAAATCTACATCCTTTAATCCCCAGTTAACCGAATTTTCATCTGTAATATTATAATCTGATTCGTTAAAGTATCGGTCGTAGCCTAAAGAAGGGTACATTACATTTCGATTCCAGAAACTTTTATTATTTGCGTGGAATACAGCTGAATAATATCCTTGATCTTTTAAAATTTCAGGTGTAGCCATATATTCGTTGTTTGCGTGTGTGAAATAGACAGCACCACGATCTAATGGATATAGTGAGTTATCGATAATAAACTCAGCATCAGATGTTTTACCTTGACCTGTTTGATGGTAGAAGTGGTCAAAATAATAACTTTCTTTAATGTATTTATTTAAAAATGGTGTTATTTCTTTCCCATTAACCTTTGCACCAATTGTGAAATTTTGCATTGATTCTAATGAAATAACGATAACATTTTTGCCTTTATATTTTCCAAAAAGCTTTGCATCTGCTTTTACACCATTGCTATTTACATAGTTTTCGATTTCAGTTAATTTACTACTATCAGCAAAAGCCTTTTGTGTTGATGTTTTTGTTTGAAGTGATAGATCATAGCCTTGATATACATATAAACCAAGATTTTTTACAAGCATTTCTCGGTCAAATGATCGAGTAAGTAATTCAGGTCTTTCCATTTCAGCTAATCCTAAATTTAATACAGCAATAGCAATCGTGATTAAATAATAAGTTGACTTCATAAATGATGGTATTCGACCGCTGTTTGAAAATTTAGGAAATTTTTTTGAGATGAAATACAAGATCAAAATATCAATAAACATAAATATGATTTTAAAGCTTGCTAATTCTTTTACACTAGATCCTAAATCACCCATATTACTAGTTTGGAAAAGTACAGGTAAAGTTATGAAGTCATTAAAGAATCCATAAAATAAAACGTTTCCACATAAAAGTAAAGTTAAAATGAAATTTATTAGCAAGGCAATCGCATTACGTTTTTTCCCTTTGAAAAACAGGGCAATCCCTACTAGAAATAAGGAGGATGCTAATGGGCTAATAAATAATATTACATTTTGAAAGACTGTATCAATCTTTAAATCGAAACTAAAAAGAGTAACAATATACGTTTTTAGCCAAACTACTAACGCAACTAGTAATACGAATCGTACACGTGAAAATGTTGCTTTAAATGAAGTAGGCATAGTCTCTAATCCCCCTTAAATACAAAACAAACTAGCGTTCATTCAACTAGCTTTTCTTTAAATATGCATCTCTCTAAGTCGTCAAAATTTATCGTACTCCGTTTAAAATTAAAAATCAATAGGAAATACGATTTCGTTATGTAAATCCGTTCGACAAAATCTATTAAGTATAAAAAAAATAGGCTACTAGTAAGCCTATTCTTTTTTTCATTTTATGGACAACTTTATCAATCTATGCTTCTTAATAGTAATTTTTTTAACATCGGCTTTAATTGAACTCTTAAATCTTCAGCATCTGAGGCGATTAAATAATGGTGCTGATAAATATTTTTCATTAACTGCGATGTTTCTTCTTGATGTTCTTCTTCTTCAATGAAAGTACCAATTACTTCAATTCCAAGTTTTCTAGCTTGCTTAACTGCTTCATGGGTATCGATAATACCATCCTGGAAATAGTCTAGAGCTGAAGGTTCGCCATCTGTAAAAACAAGTAGAAATTTATGCTTTTCCGTTCGTTTAGCGAGCTCTTCTGAAACAACTCGAATCATTAATCCGTCACGATTATCTTCTTCTTCATGAAGCTGCATTATATTAGGACCAACTGAAGGGGATAATGAGCTTGAAAACGGAATGACCTGATGCAATATATTTGGTTTATTTTCTTTAGATGCATTTGAAGCATCCTCCCAAAATCCACTAATACTATGCGAAATTTTTAATTGTTTTAATGTTTCATGGAATAGAATAACACTTTTTTTAACTTCGTCCATTTTATTAAACATCGATCCTGAGCAATCAACTAGTAAGTAAAAAACTGCATCTAATTCTTTCGATTCATTTTGTTTTTTATAAAACATTTTAGGATTTTCTTCTGTAAACAGTCGAATCCATTTTTTATTTAGTCTGCCATAGTACTTATTCGTTGGTGCATTTTGTTTATTCTCTAAAGATTTTTCAATCGTTTTTCTTAGTTCTTTAACATCTTTCGAGACCATTGCTGATAATGTAGAATACTGTTTCTTTTCACTTATTGTTTGTCCTGTTGCTTCGAGATGTTTTATTGATACATTGCTATTGTATTTGCCATAAGCATTTTGCTGTGAAGAGGATGAATTAGCAACCTCATGTGATTCAGTTTGTTTTGATTTTTTATTCTCTCCTTGTTTAGAAGAACCGAATGCATTTGCTATTGCCTGATCACTAGCTTCTTCTTCTCTTGCAAAGTTTGCTTTAATAGAAGTTTTTGTTCCACTTTCTACTTCAAAGCGTAAAAAGTTATCGTCCGTTTCATTATTCTTACTTTCTCTATGCCAAGTTGATAATTTTTCATCTTCACTATTTCTTTCATCAAGACCATCTTGACTGTCATCATTTTGAAGTTCCTTAACTTGACTGTTACAAGAAGCAAGGTCAGTAAGTTTATTTAATGGAAGATAGCCAAAGTATGTGTGAATCATATCTTCCTTATAGATTGAAAGTAACCTCTGTTGCACTCTAAATATAATAGAAGAAATATCACTCGTCTTCTTAGCCTCAAACGTTTGAAAAAGGATTGGTAAAATATCCTCTAATTGTTCATTTGTATGATAAGTTAACTGTGAAGAGGTGAGTGAAAGATAGATTAAACAAAATAATTGATCTAAATGGAAATTACGGATCTCATTTGCTTTATATTGAGATTCAAAATAATGTCTATATATTCTTTTTCTCGTAGAAAATAATTGTCTTGTACCCGGTCTTTGGCGAATAATTAATTCTTCTAATCGGATATCTTCTAGTAGGACGTAAAGTTGTGTAAAAAAGCTTTTTAAATGAGTTTCGTGTAATTCCTTAAGGACATCCTTAAATTCAGCAAAATCGGTATAATGCTTATTACCTAATGCTTTTAAGTACACGTCTGATTTTAGGCCCTGTAACTGTGTGTTATGTTCTTGAGTTTCCCAAAAATGACTTATCGTAAATTTTTGTTCTTCATCGTCATAATAAGCCTGAAAATCAAATTCTAAAAATGCATTTTGATTTTTTGAAAGAGAGATCGATAAATTTTCCATTTGAAGAAATGTGGATGCATCGATTTTTTTATTATTAAAAATGATTTGTTTCATATTTTAAACTCACTCATTTCAAGAAAGAAAATAACTTTCTGCTAATTCTCTAACAGTTTCACGCTCGATATCATCACTTAATTTCGCGATAATAGTACGTTCAATTGCTCTAAGTACAGGAATATGAACTGATAAATCACATGCGTCAAGTACACCACGAATACTAGCTGCATCTTCACTAATTCTTCCTTCACTAGCCAATGGAATTAAATCACTTGAAAAACTAGTGAACTTTTTCAATAGCTCTTCGTTCTTTAACTCAGACTCATCTTTTAATAATTGAAATAAAGACTCACCATTTATATAAGGAACATCAATAATAATGAAACGGTTTTTTAAAGCTTCATTTAATTCACTTGTCCCTACGTATCCTTCATTAATTGCTGCGATTACTCTAAAGTTTTCATCACCTTTTACTACTTCTTGAGTAAATGGGTTTGTAATCATTTTTCGATAATCAAGTGCACCGTGTAATAATGGCAATGTTTCTGGTTTAGCCATATTGATTTCATCGATATATAAAATTTGACCCTTTTTCATTGCCTTCATTAATGGTCCATCAATAAATACAACTTCAGATCCATTTGTATTTGAAGCAATTGTGTTATATCCGACAATCCCTTCTATATCTAAATCAACTGAACAATTTATGCTGTGCATTGGTTGATAAAGTAATTTTGAAAGAGTTTCTGCTAGAACTGTTTTACCACTTCCAGTTGGACCCTTTAATAGTATATTTTTACCGAGTAGAAGAGCGGTTATTGCATCTTCTAAAATCGTTTTGTCTTGGGAAACGTATTGTTTTGTTCCAATTAATAGTTGGTCTTCTTTTAGTACCTTTTGAATGTGTTCATTGTATATAAAATTTAATTTTTCTTTAATAGAACTAGAAAGATTTAGTTGTGTATTCATAATTACTCCTTTAATTAAACAGTGTTCAATATGTGAATTGATTCATTTTTGTACTAACCATCATATTATCGCATATCAAGATTGTGAATGTCTTGTCCACAATTTTTATTGAAATTTGGTAATACAGATTCTATCTATTGAGTATAACAGTTTGTGGAATAACAGGAAAGTTTTCAGAATGAATTACTATATATATGAAACAACTGTAATTAAGTGGAAAGTATCTAATTGTTTATATTATTAAGTTTTAGACTACTTTGTTCAATGTTTCACAATATGTTCAAAAAGTATGTAAAAGATTTAGTAAATCGTATGATAAATTAAACATGTAATCTGTTATATACCTAATTAACTTTCTGTATTACATGCAGAAGAGGAGGAGTAATACGATGGAACAATGGAGACAATTTGAAACTGGACGCTGGGAAAAAATGATTGATGTAAGAGACTTTATTCAAAAAAACTTTAAATCTTATGTTGGTGATGATTCATTTCTTGTCGGGCCAACTGATGCAACTAACAAACTTTGGGATATAGTACTTAATTTATCTAAAGAAGAACGCCAAAATGGCGGAGTTCTAGATATGGATACGAAGATTGTATCTACAATCACTTCACATGAACCAGGCTATTTAGAAAAAGAATTAGAACAAATTGTTGGTTTCCAAACAGATAAACCTTTCAAACGATCACTACAACCATTTGGTGGGATCCGAATGGCTGAAGCAGCATGTGAATCTTATGGATATAAAGTTGATGATGAAATAAGTAAAGTATTTTTGGAATATCGAAAAACACATAACCAAGGTGTATTTGACGCTTACACGGCAGAGATGAAAGCAGCAAGACGTTCTGGCGTTATTACTGGACTACCTGATGCATATGGCCGTGGGCGAATAATAGGTGACTATAGAAGAGTAGCATTATATGGTGTAGATCGATTGATTAAAGATAAAATGAACGCTTTAAATATAACGACAAATGTTATGTCTGAAGAGGTTATTCGAGATCGTGAAGAATTAAATGAACAAATTCGTGCTCTAAAAGAATTAAAGCAAATGGCTGAGACGCATGGTTTTGATATTTCTAAACCTGCAACAAATTCAAAAGAAGCTTTCCAATGGTTATATTTTGGTTATTTAGCAGCGATAAAAGAACAAAATGGAGCTGCGATGAGCTTAGGCCGCGTATCAACATTTTTAGATATATATATTGAACGTGACATTGAAGAAAATACAATGACTGAACAAGAAGCACAAGAGCTAGTTGATCACTTTGTCATGAAACTTCGATTAGTTAAATTTGCTCGTACACCGGATTATAATGAATTATTTTCAGGGGATCCAACTTGGGTTACTGAATCAATTGGTGGAATAGGAATAGATGGACGCCCACTTGTAACGAAAAACTCATTCCGCTTTTTAAATACATTAGATAATTTAGGGCCAGCTCCAGAGCCAAACTTAACAGTACTTTGGTCAGCAAAATTACCAGTAGGCTTTAAGCAATATTGCGCTAAAATGTCAATTAAAACTAGTTCAATTCAATATGAAAATGATGATATCATGCGTCCTGATTATGGCGATGACTACGGCATTGCATGTTGTGTTTCTGCAATGACAATTGGTAAACAAATGCAGTTCTTCGGTGCTAGAGCAAATCTTGCAAAAGCGTTATTATATGCAATTAATGGTGGTGTAGATGAAAAATCAAAAGTACAAGTGGCACCAATGTATGCTCCAATTACAACTGAATATCTTGAATACGAAGAAGTAAAAATGAAGTTTGATGTTTTATTGGATTGGTTAGCAGGACTATATGTTAATACGTTAAATTGTATCCACTATATGCATGATAAATATAGTTATGAGCGTATTGAAATGGCACTACATGATGCAACTATTAAACGAACAATGGCTACAGGTATTGCAGGATTGTCAGTATGTGCAGATTCATTATCAGCTATTAAACATTCTAAAGTTAAAACGATTCGTGATGAAAACGGAATTGTCGTTGATTTTGAAATTGAGGGAGACTATCCAAAATACGGAAATAACGATGATCGAGTAGATGATATTGCTGTTGACCTTGTTGAACGATTTATGGCAAAAGTAAGAAAGCATAAAACTTATCGTAATTCTATTCATACAACATCGGTGCTAACGATCACGTCTAATGTTGTATACGGTAAAAAAACAGGTAATACACCTGATGGACGAAAAGCTGGCGAACCATTTGCTCCAGGTGCCAACCCATTACACGGACGCGATACAAATGGAGCGCTAGCATCATTAAGTTCTGTAGCAAAATTACCTTACGAAGATGCGCAAGATGGAATTTCTAATACGTTCTCAATTGTTCCAAAAGCATTAGGCAAAGATGAAACAACACAAATATTAAACTTAGTAGCAATGTTAGATGGATATACAGAAAAAGGTGGACATCACTTAAATGTAAATGTATTCAATAGAGAAACATTAATGGATGCAATGGAACATCCAGAAGAATATCCACAGTTAACGATCAGAGTCTCTGGCTATGCAGTTAACTTTATAAAACTAACTAGAGAACAGCAAATCGATGTCATAAACAGAACTTTCCACGGTTCTATGTAAAATTGCTTCAGTAATGCTTTTTGCCTGGTGAAGTTAAATCTTCACTAGGCTTTCATTTTTTAATTCTTACTTATTAGCTGGGATTGTTTTCAGTTAGATACTAATTAAAGAGGTGATTGGCAAATGATTTCAGGAAATATACATTCAATTGAAACTTGCGGTACTGTCGATGGACCAGGTCTTAGATATGTAATCTTTACTCAAGGATGTTTATTAAGATGTCAATATTGTCATAACGCGGATACTTGGAAGATTGGTTCTGGGAAAGAAATGTCAGTAGAGCAACTTATGAAAGATATTAAGACGTATCTTCCTTTTATGAAATCATCTGGTGGTGGGGTTACGGTTAGTGGTGGCGAACCTTTACTACAATTAGATTTTCTGTTAGAAATGTTTAAATCTTGTAAGAAAAATGGTATTCACACAACAATTGATAGCTCTGGTGGTTGCTTCAGCACTGAACCGAATTTTCTTTCAAAATTAGATGAAGTATTAGAGTATACAGATTTAGTTTTGTTAGATTTAAAACATGTTGATGAAAAAAAACATATAAAGCTGACTGGTAAATCAAATGAACAGATTAAAGCTTTTGCAAAATACTTGGACAAGAAAAAAACTCCAGTTTGGATTCGCCATGTTTTAGTTCCTGGCATTACAGATTCAGAAGAAGATTTAATAAACTTAGGTTGCTTCATTAATACATTAGGCAACGTAGAAAAAATCGAAATTTTACCATATCATCAATTAGGTGTTTATAAATGGGAAGCATTAGGATTAAAGTATCCATTAAAAGATATTCAACCACCAACTGAAGAAAGTGTTAATCATGCATATCAGTTATTAACGAACCCAAAAGTATTACAAAGCTGTTAATATAAATAGATCACAGCGAGACAACGAAGTAAGCGTGCAGTCGTCAAAAGTTTTAAGCTAACCATTTTTCAATTTGGTTAGCTTTTTATTAATTATTTAGACATTTGACTAAAATAAATTTGACTTTCATGAATATAATGAAAAATAGTTGTTTTTTAAAGGGTGTGTTTTATGAAAGAGTTTCGATTTTCATGGTATGTATTTCGTGATAATGAAGTTGAAGTAGTGGGGGGAAGTTTTGTACGAGGAGAAAAAATTGAAGACGAGATGAATCGAATTATACAGAAGCTTAGTAAAGAATATTATGTTAGACCATCGTCTGTTTTGATCATCGAATCAAGTGAGATTAAATAAGAAAATGATTTTTTTAAAATAGTTGTTTATATGTGGGAAAACTAACCGGTAAAATAGTTGAAAAAAGTTATATTACAAAAATAAAAAAGGCTTTATTAAAAAGCCTTTTTGAAAAAAAGTTATTTACCTACTCCATTATAATTCGTATAACCTGCGGCGCGGTCAGCGCGTTTAAATTCTTTTGCATATAATACTTCTTGAGTAGAACTTAAATTACGTCTTGTTTTATCTTTTCGTTTTTCCACAAAAAACACCTCGCTAAGTTATAAAATCCTTAGTAAGTCTATCCATTTTTTGAGGAGGCTATACTAAATTACGCTTCTTTTAAATGCGTAACTTCATGTTGTTGATAATCTTCACGCATTGTATGCAATAAATAATTATCTTTAGTGATTTCAAATAGATCGTAAATTTCTTCATTTTGATTTATTTCTTTATATAAGCAACTACGCGATTCGTTCGCTAAAGTTGCGTATGGTAGTTTACTTGCAGCATAAAAAGAGCGTTTATTAACTTTACGAATACGCATAAAAATAGAGTTTATCCCTAAATCATGAAATAACTCGTGGAAGAAAGCGTCTTTTGCTGGTTTGTTATAACCCATTCCGTGAAAAGGTTTGCCTAACCATGTTCCTAAAAAGCCATATCCAGCTTCTATATCATGTAATGAAATGTTACCAATAGGGTTGCCCCACTCATCTAAGATTGTTCTTGATATCATTTTTCCTTGTTCTTCTAGTTCGATTGCTTGCTTTGTGATAAATAAGAATTCCTCGTACGAATTTGCTTTATGGCGCACAAAGGGAAAGACATCAGGATGCACCATAAGTTCAAAAAGTACAGAACAATCTTGTAAATCTCGCTGTTTTAGCATCTCTACTCCTCCTAATCATAAGGGTAGCGAAAGAAGGTTACGCCACCCGCGAAATTTTTGTGAGGACTAAAAAAAATTTGAAGTCCTGTGAAGTGCATTACTATGAATAAATTGTGAATAATTTTTTAATGCACCCTAAAATTTCGGGGTGGGAATCGAACCCACTAGGACCAGCGATTTACTGGTGGCTCACCATTTGCCTTTCCCGTTAAAATACTATATAAGAATAGTGTTTTTACACTATCTATTTAATTTACCGCATAAAGTCTTACTCTACTATAATAAACGATTTTTTACAAATTGAAAAGTAAAATTATTCGATATTTTTATACACAATTCTACCATCTATGACAGTGATTAATGGCTTAGCCATATAATGAAACGGATGGTGGGACCATAGCACGACATCACCATCTTTACCTAATTCTAAGCTACCAATTCTGTGAGATAGATTAAGATTTTTTGCCGGATTTATCGTGATTGCTTTTAATGCTTCGAGTTCAGGTAAACCTTCACGAACTGCTATAGCTGCACATACATTTAAATACTGAATTGGAGTGTATGGGTGATCAGTTGTAATTGAAACACTTACACCAATATCAGTAAGAGCTTTGTATGTAGTCCAGGATTTATTTTTTAATTCGATTTTTGAACGTCTAGTTAGTGTAGGACCAACAGATACTTGAAGGTTTCGATCCTTTAGTTGGTCAATAATTAAATGACCTTCCGTACAATGTTCAATTCGGATATCTAAATTAAATTCTTCACCAAAACGTATTGCTGATAATATATCATCCGCACGGTGAGCATGAATTCTTACTGGAATTTCTCTATTCAATGCTTTAATAATTGGTATAATTCGAAAATCATCAGGGTTGTGTGAATTTTTTGCTTCATAAAATGCCTCTCGGAGCATGCCCATAATTCCCATTCTAGTAATCGATTCTTTGTTCCCGTTACTATGAGTCCTTTTTGGATTTTCTCCAAAAGCAATTTTCAATCCAGATGGCTCTTGTATAATCATCTCATCGATACTTTTACCATATGTTTTAATTGTACAAGTAGTTCCTCCAATTACGTTCCCACTTCCAGGCATGATATGAGCTGTCGTAATTCCATGCGTAATGGCATCATTAAAGGCAACATCAAGTGGCAATATTCCATCCATTGAACGAATATGCGGAGTCAATACTTCAATTGTTTCATTTGCGTCATTTCCGGCCCAACCAGTTCCTTCGTCATAAAGTCCTAAATGAGTGTGCACATCAATAAAACCAGGAAAAAGTGGTTTTCCGGCACATTCAATAACGATCGTTTGATCTTCCATAGAAAAAATATCTGGTGCAATTTCTTTAATTTTCCCATTTTCAATTAATAGATCATGATTATATAAAACTTGAGAAGTAACGGGGAAAATTGTTGCATTCTTAAATAATAGATTCATGATAAATCCTTTCAAAAATACTATTTTAATGTAAACTGTAAAGCTTCTTTTAAAGATGGAAATTGAAAGTTATAATTAGTTTGTATAGCTTTAGAAGGCATAACTTTTTGACCTTCTAAAACTAGCATACTCATTTCACCTAGTAGTAATCGAAGGGCAAAACCTGGGACTTTTATTTTGTTTGGTCGATGCATTGAAGATGATAAGAGTGTACTAAACTCATTCATTGTGACTGGACTAGGTGACACAAAATTAATCGGTCCATGAATGTCATTATTTTTTATTAAATGCATGATGAGTCCAACAACATCTTTCTCATGAATCCAAGAAATCCATTGAGTACCTTTTCCAATCGGACCACCAATAAAATACTTATATGGCAATATCATCTTTTGTAGTGCTCCACCGCTTAATCCAAGTACAAGCCCAAATCTAGCAAGAATAGTCCGAATCCCCAATTCTTCTGCTTTTTTGGCAACGTTTTCCCATTCCAATACTGTTGATGCTAAAAAATCATTTGAAATAGGCTTGTCATGCTCATTAAAAGTTAATGATGTTGAAGTTCCGTAATACCCTATTGCGCTAGCATTAATAAAAAGGTTTGGGCGATGGGCTTGTCTTTCAAACCATGCAATCAGTTCATTTGTAGATTGTAAACGACTTTGTAGAATTGTTTCTTTTAAGCTTTGAGACCATCTACCGCTGTTGATTGATTCACCAGCTAAGTTAATGACTATGTCAATTGATTCCCTAAAAGAATTCGAGGTTAATTGATCCCAATTAATATAAGTAATAAATGGATTAGTTGATGTTCTTATATTTCTCGTGACGATATAACATTGATATTCACTTCGAATAAATTCATTTATTAATTGAGATCCAATAAACCCAGTACCGCCTGTAAGAAGAATCTTCATCCACGCATCTCCTTAATTCATAATATGATATTATTATTTTTATGTGTATAGTAAAACAAAATTTCTTTCGAGGTAAATTATGTCTATTATTACGAAAATTCAAGTTCAAAAATTAAATAAAGAACGTTTTAATATTTATGTTGATAATGGTAAAGGTGAAGAATACGCATTTAGTGTAGACGCCGATACTATCGTTAAATTTAATATACAAAAAGGGCAGTCTTTTGAGCCGTATGAAATAGAAGAGGTACTAAATGCTGATCAATTAAGAAAAGCATATCTCTCAAGTATTGTTTATTTATCCAGAATGATGAGAACTAAAAAAGAGATTGAGCAATACTTAGCTAAGCAGGAATTCTTGATCGAAACAATCCAAACAACGATCATTCGACTTGTAGAAGAAGGATATATTAATGAAGAAAAGTATGCTAATAGTTATGTTAATACTTCAATCAATACGACCTTAAAAGGGCCAACCATTATTAAGAATGCACTAGTGGAAAAGGGGATTCCTAAGTCAATCATTGAAGAAAGCTTAACCTTATTTTCAAAAGAAACACAAATTGAACATGCCATTTCACTTTGTCAAAAAAAGGTTTCTTCGCTTTCTAAGTATTCAACAAATCAAAAAAAGGCAAAGCTTGAAGAATTGCTAAGAAGAAAGGGTTATTCAACGAACATCTCTTCGATCGCAATTGAAGAAACACAGTACGAAAGTGAAGCGGATGACGAATTAGAAGCACTGTTAATCCATGCTAGAAAAGCGAAAAGGAAATATGAACAATTAAGTGATTGGGAATACAAACAAAAAATGAAAACAACATTATATCGAAAAGGCTTTCCAATTGATTTAATTGAAAAAGCAATTTTAATTTTAGAAGAGGATGAAACTTAATTTAATTAGTTGATATATGTAGATAAAGTTTAAAACAATTGATTTCAGACTAATTGCGAGTGTTTGTCTTTCGAGGTGTGAAGTCTGTTTAGAAGCGGAGCTACCTAGACGGTAATGAGCACCGCAGACAGGCGAAGCAACGAAGAAAGCGAGCGCTTGACAATAGTCTTAAACTATTTTAATTGGTTGTATGTTATTAGCTTGATATAATAAACTTATCGATGATGATTTTAGAGGAGACTTAATAAAATGCAAATTCCAAAACGATATAGTGACTTAACAAAAGATGAATTAGTTCAAGAAATTAGCAATTTGAATCACCAAGCTAGAAAAGCAGAACAAATGGATATGATCAATGAACTTGAAGTGATACTCCGTAAAAAAACGATGGCTCAATCATACTTATTAGACGCAAGTCAATTTATTCCTGGTATGCAATATGAATTGAGCGAAGAACCTGGTGTTTTATTCATGATAACATATATGAATGGAGTTTTTGCTTGGGGTCATAAAAGTACAAGTGAAGAAGAAATAGGAATTCCTATTGCATTATTAAAAAAAATTGAAACGAACTAAAGCTTTCAATCAAACGAAAAGAGAAAGATTGTGTTTATTAAAGATAAAAAACCAGGAACGATCTATTCCTGGCTTTCATTTCTAAAAATTAATCATTACTAGGATCACTTTTAGCCATTCTTCTTTGTGGACTTGTATTTATTTGACCGTTAGGACGTTTTGAAGCATTTTTTGATTTATAGTCGATTGATCCGTCAATTTTCGTATCATGCTTTTGAGCTGAAAAACGTTCGCTTTTTGTTGTCATTTCAATACCCCCTAGTGATAAATGATGGGATGAACCATCATCAATATGATGACCATTTTAGATTCAGATATGATTATAAATAATGTTTAAAAATTGGAAGGTGTAATTTATGGAGAAATATTTAGAGCAGTTAACTGAACTACTACTAAAAGAAAATAGCCAATTAACATACTCGCAAGCAAAAATTTGGGTGGAATGGCTTTGGGAAGATTTTGAAGCAACTTATGCTAAGGCTGGAGAATATCATGGAGAACAAATGTCAAAAAAAGTTGTTCAACAATTTATTTTTCAATATGGAAAGTATTTGCACGAAACGGATATTAAAATTGCAAAGCCACCAGGATTACAAATTTTAGTAACTGAAGAAAAGGACAATCTTCTTCATTAAAAAAATAACCCTTAGTTAAGGGTTATTTTTTTTTCATACTTATAAATTGGCAACGGTAAGAAAAATCGATGTAGTTTCCATTTTTAAAAGCTCGCCAATCGGTCAGTTTTCTTTCTTTTTTTAGGATTTAAGCTTTTAATTTTTTTTGTAATTTCTTTTCACTAAAAATCCAACCGGTGAATGAACTGATTATATTATGTTCGTAGTCGAATTTAACTACGGCAACGAAGGGATAGTATGTTTCTGTTCGGTATCTTAAGTCGATTAGTCTAAGTTCCTTATGGTCGTCATATCCAATTAATTCCCAAATGTAAACAGGTGAAAATGCGAGAAAGGATTTAACATTATCGTCTTTAAAGGCTGCTTTCACGTCTTCGATTACTGGTAATGGGATTCTCTTAAAAACATCGTGAATTTTAAAGATTCTTTTCTTAATTTTTCCTACGTAATGATGAGAATCTGTACTTGCTACAATATGATAATGAGTGTATTTTATAGAAGGTGAAACATAGACACGTTTTGCATCTGGCAATTTCTTAGTTACTGTTTGAATCACGATTTGTTTTTGTCGATATCTAAATGCATAGTAAAGAACCATGATTATATAGAGCATGACACAAATTGGACCAGCTCTAAAATGGAATATAACAAATGGCACGCCTACTAAATGAATTGCAAAAATTATTGGGTCGAAAGTGTTTATGATTCCAAAAGCAATCCAACGTTTTGAAAATGGCCTTAGAGCTTGTGTTCCGTACGCATTAAATAAATCTACAAAAACATGTACGCCAACAGCTAGAAAAGACCAAAATAAATAGAGTCCAAAGTGTTCTCTATTATTAAATAGTGTCATAATGGTGGAAAGCGATAGCGTCCATAAAATGACTGCGGGAATTGAATGTGTAATTCCACGATGATGTTTTAAGTATTTAGCGTTATTTCTTAATTTTAAGATCGTGTCACTATCTGGTAATTGTGAACCGATGATGGTTGTTAATAAGAATGAGTTTGCCAAATGTGGGTCATGTAGGACGATTGGACTCAGGGTTGCTAATCCGCCAAGTGTAAATCCCATTACAAGATGAGTGCCAGTATCCATTTAGTTCCTCCCTTTATTTACCCTTTTAATTCTTATAGTATTAACTACTAACAAAAATATATAGATGTTATAGAAAGGTATATGTTATGAATGAAGATTTAAATAAGATATTAGAAGCTTTCCCAAAAAATGACTTTAAAAATAATTTAGTTAATTGGTTTTTAGCCGAACAAAGAGATTTACCTTGGAGAAAGAATAAAGACCCATATCGAGTATGGGTTTCAGAAATAATGCTACAGCAAACGCGTGTAGATACAGTAATTCCTTTTTATAACAATTTTATGCAGAACTTCCCCACAATTGCCGATTTAGCTAATGCCGAGGAAGAAAAAGTACTAAAAGCATGGGAAGGACTAGGATATTATTCTAGAGCTAGGAATTTACAATCAGCTGTCCGTGAAGTCCATGAAGAGTATTTAGGTAAAGTACCAGATACTCCAGAATTAATCAGTAAGTTAAAAGGTGTGGGACCATATACTGCGGGTGCAATCCTAAGTATTGCATATGGTAAACCAGAGCCAGCTGTAGATGGTAATGTAATGAGGGTTTTTTCTAGAATATTAACAATTTGGGAGGATATTGCTGTCCCGAAAAACAGAAAGATTTTTGAACAAGCCGTTAAATCACTAATTAGTCATGAGGATCCATCTTCATTTAATCAAGGATTAATGGAGTTAGGTGCATTAATTTGTACACCAACAAACCCAGCCTGTTTACTATGTCCAGTCAGGGAACAATGTTTAGCTTTCGAAACTGGAGTTGTTTCTGAACTCCCTATAAAAAGTAAAAAGAAAGCGCCGAAACCAGTTAATCTAGCGGTCGGAGTGATTAAGAATAAAAACAATCAGTATTTAATTCAGCAAAGACCTTCTAGTGGGTTACTTGCTAATATGTGGGAGTTTCCAACTGCAGAATTACAATCAACGATATTATCCAAAAGTGACACACTTAGTTTTTTCTTAAATCAAGAGGTTCAGGTAGAAGTAGAGGGGTTATCATACCAATTTAATATTGAGCATGTGTTCTCACATCTTGTATGGAAAATGGATGTATATGTTGGAGAAGCAATAAATGAGGGGAATCTAGCGAGTAATCAGAAATGGGTTACGTTAGAGGAGTGTAAAGAACTGCCTTTTCCTGTCGTTCATCAAAAAATTTATCAACAGATTGAAAAGCTTGATTGAATTTCAGGCATTTAATCGTTACAACACCATGAAAAAATCCCAACACAATTGTTGGGATTTTTTTAAACAAACTATACTTAGTTAAATCAATTTAATCAATAGTGGGGCGAGTTCCACTTGTCCAGTCTGCTTCATTTCGATGCAAACCACCTCGAGATTCAATTTCTTTTATAATTTCTTTTTGTATTGTGCTACCTTCAATATTTAAATAACCTGTGATTTGTTGAAAAGAATGATGATAATATTCCAACTCACTATCTTTCCACTCAGTTTTTGGAGTCATTGATAATTCTGTGAGATCTCTTCCTACGTACATAAAAAGCCTCCTCATAATTTATTCTCTTAGTTTTCCACTCGAAAGGTTCATTAAACAAAAAAATTAAGTTAAATTTTTTTACATATTCCCCCGACTAATGGACATCATATTATTCGTGGAGGTGATAAATCATGAACAACAACAACAACAACAATCAATTCAATGCTGGAAAAACAGCATCTGGAACTAACATTGGAAAAGTACAACAACAAAACCAAAGTTTTGGACAAGAGTTTTCAAGTGAAACTGATGTTCAAGCTGTAAGAGAAGCAAATGCAAAATCTGCACAAAAATCTGCTTCTAAAAACTTTGGACAACAAAACCAACAATAAGCATTTTAAAAGAAATTGAAATACTAGAGGTGCGCTGTTGATGAAACGGTAATAAGCTATTGAAGCTTAATTTCCATATCATCTTCCTGTCTGATGTGAGATCATGCAGTCTAGTTGTTATAAAGAACGTTCGAAAAGAGCATCCTTATAAAAGGGTGCTCTTTTTCATAATTTAAACCTTCATTAGAAATCCACATACTTTTTACAGAATGAGTATTTTCTTTCCAAAAGTCAAATATCGCCAAATGTAGTCAAAGGGATTACGTTAGTTTTCAAGAAATAGTGTATTAATGAAATAAGGATGGTGAATAGTATGCAAGTATTCGATGAATTGGTAAGTCGTCAACTTGAAACAATGGATCAATTAATAAAGATTCAAGAAGAAATTGAACGATGTCAAGAAATTGAAAACCAACTATTTGAATTAGAAGATTTGTCAAAATTGTCTTCTATCCAAGATGAGATACATATAATGCGAACTGAATTAAAAGCTATCCAAGACACTTTCTTAATACAAACCCAACAAATTATTAAATCTTTCTCAGATGAGAGAAAAATTGCGTTAAAATAAAAAAAAATTTGGGCCATATTACCAAATTGAACGCCCTTTTGTTTAAAAATGGATAAGAACTAGTTATAATAGAAGTGTAAAGTATAAATAAAGTGTTGAAATGCGTCCACACTAGAAAGAAGGGAGAAGCCATGAACGTTCCCAAGCCGGGAGAAAAGATACAGATACATAGTTATAAACATAATGGACATATTCATCGTATATGGGAAGAGACAACCATTTTAAAAGGGACGCAGCAGTTAGTAATTGGCGCAAATGATCGCACGCTTGTAACTGAATCGGACGGTAGAACATGGGTTACACGAGAGCCAGCAATTTGTTACTTTGATATGGATTATTGGTTTAATGTTATCGGAATGATTAGAGAAGATGGAGTTTACTATTACTGCAATATAAGCTCACCTTTCGTCTATGAAGACGGTGCCATTAAATATATTGATTATGATCTTGATATTAAAGTTTTTCCAGACATGACTTACGTGCTGTTAGATGAAGATGAATATGAAAATCATCGACAATTAATGAATTATCCTCCTATTATTGACCCAATTTTAAAGAAAAACTTAGGTTATTTAAAGGAATTAATTCATCAACGAAAAGGGCCGTTTGCTACCGATTTTATTGATAATTGGTATGAGCGATTCTTAATGTATCGTGATTAACCTGAAACTGTTGAGCGGACTTAGTTTTTTGAGATTCAATCATCTCAAAAAGATAATTGCTCAACAGTTTCTTTTTGAATGATAAGAAAGGATGGAAATATGGGAAGTATTAGACGTTATTTAAAATTTGTTAAACCGTATCGATTCCATATATTTTTAACGATTGCAATCGGTATCGTTAAATTTGGGATCCCATTGATTTTACCGTTTTTATTAAAATATGTAGTAGATAACATTATTAATTCTCATATACCAATCGCAACAAAGACTTCACATCTTATTTATATCATGATGTTTGCGTTTGGAATTTTTGTTATCGTACGACCGCCAATTGAGTATGTTAGACAATACTATGCACAATATATTGGAAGTCGTGTTTTATTTGATATAAGGGATTATTTATTCAAACATCTTCAAAAACTTAGTTTAAGATATTATGCGAATGCAAAGACTGGCGAAATCATTTCGCGAGTAGTAAATGATGTTGAGTCTACTAAAGATTTTGTTATTACTGGATTAATGAACGTATGGTTAGATTTAATTACAATCTTAATTACAGTCACGATCATGTTAACAATGGATGTAAAGTTAACGCTTGTATCGCTAGTCGTATTGCCATTTTATACAATTGCAGTTAAATACTTTTTCGGTAGACTCCGCTTTTTAACTCGCCAAAGGTCTCAAGCTTTAGCTGTACTTCAAGGATTTTTAACAGAGAGAATTCAAGGAATGCAAGTAACACGAAGCTTTGCACTTGAAGATTATGAAAGTGGATTATTTAAAGAAAAAAATGGTGAGTTTTTAGATCGCGCTTTGAAACATACAAGCTGGAATGCGAGTACTTTTACTATCATTAATACTTTAACTGATATTGGACCTTTATTAATTATTGGATTTTCTGCATATCAAGTCATTCATGGTCATTTAACACTCGGTGAAATGGTTGCATTTGTTGGTTATATTGATCGATTATATGATCCATTAAGAAGATTAGCTAATTCATCAACTACTTTAACACAATCCTTTGCATCGATGGATCGTGTTTTCGAATTAATGGACGAAAAATATGATATTGTTAATCGTGAAAATCCAGTTTATGCAAAAACATTAGAAGGTAAAATTCATTTTAATAATGTATCTTTTCAATACAATGCGGATGACGATGAAGTTATTCAAGATGTATCTTTCAAAATTGAACCTGGTCAAAAGATTGCATTGGTCGGTTCGAGTGGTGGAGGCAAGTCATCGTTAGTTAGTCTCATACCGCGTTTTTATGACGTAACAAAAGGAAACATTGAAATTGATGGTGTTGACATAAAAGATTATGATTTAAAAAGTATGCGTGAAAAAATCGGTATTGTTTTACAAGATAATTTTCTATTTAGTGATACAGTTAAAGCGAATATTCATTATGGAAATCCAAATGCTAGTGAAGAAGAAATTATTGCAGCCGCTAAAGCTGCCAATGCACATGATTTTATAATGAGTTTACCAAGTGGATATGACACGCTTGTTGGAGAAAGAGGGGTAAAACTTTCAGGTGGCCAAAAACAACGTGTAGCAATTGCCCGTGTATTTTTAAGAAATCCTTCAATCCTAATATTCGATGAAGCAACTTCAGCGCTAGATTTAGAAAATGAAAAGTATATTCAAGATGCTATTAATGAATTGGCAAAAAATCGTACAACCATTTTTATAGCCCATAGACTATCCACTATTACGCATGTAGACAAAATTGTTTATATTGATCAAGGTCAAATAGTCGAAATTGGTTCGCACGAAGAATTAATAGCTAAAAAAGATGCTTATTATCATTTATTTGAAATTCAAAATTTAGAGATAAGTTCAGTGTAGAACAGGACTGTTTTTGAGGTATTTATAAGAGTGGATTAAAGTATAAATGGATAAGAAACTAGAGAAAATACTTACAGAATAAACAAAAAAGCCTCCGTAGAATCGGAGGCTTTTGTTTTTAGTTATTTTACATTGTCTCTATTTGTTCAACTTGTACTTGATATTCCTTGTGGTACGTTTGGTGGCTATCGACAAGTGTATTTAAATGTTCAACATTTTCACTATATTCTAAAATGGCAGAAACAACTTGGAATAGATGTAACCATGTTTTTTGTTTTTCTTCATCATTTAAATCATGGTGATCCAAGAATGCCTTTGTTAATTTATCTTTTAATATATTTTCTTCTCTATGAAGTGGAGCGGTTTGATCAAAGTTTACTTTGCCGAGTAATTTCATTATTGCATGCTCATGAAACTGCATTAGGCATGTTAGTTCATTTTTAATTAATTCTTGGAACTCTTTCGGTGAGGTATTTATTTCATACTCCAATCGGTTTAGAGCTTTTAGAGTATCAAATGCATTATCGGCTGTGACAAGCATTTGTCTAAACAATACGATTTTACGAGCTTTCTCATGTTCTTTTTTCTTTCGTCCAATAATAATAATTCGATCTTCTTTATATAGACGATATATTCTCGTCACATTTCTCATGATTTCTCTTAACTGGTAAATTTCATCTCTTAATCCATTATGGCTAACAGTTTTGTGTAAAGCCATCATCATTAATTTATTGGTTTGCTCAGTAGCAGAAATCATGCAACGAGATAATTTTTTTTCATAATTTGGAGGCATTAAGAAAATATTTACGAAAGATGCTGCAAATACACCAATCAATACTGCCATAATACGATCAAAAGTAAAAATGGCAAAGTGTTCAGTACTAGTACTAACCTCCATAATTACAACTACGGTAACTAATGTTGTAGCGATTGTATTTTCAAGTTTTAATTTTAATGTAATGATAATCACGAGAATACATGTAATTCCTATAATGACTGGATTATTCCCTAGAGTAATCACCGCAATTATTGCCAGGAATGCACCAATCAAGTTAGCTTGAAGTTGCTCAACTAACGATTTATATGATTGGTTTACTGACGATTTTAATGCCGAAATAGCTGAGATACCTGCAATTGAAGCTGTAGATAAATCAAAAAACATCGCGCTATAAATGGCGAGCGTAATTGCTATACCAGTTTTTAGAACACGCGCTCCTAATCTCATTGTTTTACTCCTTTTTGTTTGACTAGCTTAATGCTTGTTTTCAATTCTATATGATTATTAAACTACTATTTATTACATAAAGTTCAATACGATTTTCATTTTTTTACTCATGTAACATCCTGTAACTATACAATGAACTACACGCATTATCAATACAATTTTTCAAGAAATTTTGTTAAATATATGAAGGGAGAAAAAGATTAAATTATTAGTTAAATTAAAAGATTTCGAATTTAAAATTGAAAGGGCTTTATTCTTACTATTGGAGATAAATTAGTAAAGAGTAAATAAAAAAGAAGCGAAATTTTTCGCTTCTTTTAATAAAATCATTCTGTTGAAACAGATGGATCCGCTTGTTCTTTTTTAGGTTTAATTTGTAAAAAGTTATGGTCAATATTTTCTAATAAACTTTGTACAAATAGGGCTTCTTCATTTTGATTATGTTGAATTAGAAGTGATTTATATTTCACAAGTAATTCATTTAAATCTTTTTTACCAGTTGCATCTACAGGTACAATATTAACACTTGCACCTTTTGCGATTCGATTTTGGTAAGCTTCTTTTGTAAGTCCTAATTCAGGAGAGTTTCTAACATAAATTACTCCGCCCGTCATACCTGCACACATCCATGGTCCTGGGTCACCTAGAACTACTGCTCGACCGCCAGTCATGTATTCAAATGCAAAGCCGTTTATATTTGCTTTTGCACCTAATCGCGTTTTTTGAGAAGTAGGTTGACTAGAGTGATTATGACCACCAATTACAACATCGGCACCTGATAAACGAATACCTGCTCGAGAATCAGCATTACCTTGGATAAAGAATTGTCCTTTTTGTGCTCCATATGCAAAGCATTTTCCGACTGAACCTCCAAAGTATTGACCGTTGGCACCTAAAGCTTTACTAATAAAAATTGTTCCACCAAATGCAGTTTTTGCTACTCCGTCTTGAGCTCCACCTTGGACGAATACAGAATAATCTTCTACTGTATAAGTTCCTAGACCATTTCCTGGGATAGACTGATCCTCGAAACTTAGCTCTACAGGTAAAGCTGCGCCTTTTGTTTGTTTTTCTACTACTAAGTCATGAATTAGCAAACTACCCGCGTGACGATATTCATTATCAACCTTAGCATAAACTCCAACATCATTACTTTGAAGTACTTTAGCAGATTCACCGTTAGAAAGGATGTATTCTTTTTCCTCGATTTTATTAGTTGATAATAAATTAGATAAACTTAAAGTATCTAAAAATCTTGTTTGTTTTAAGTATTCCGTTTTACCAACAAGATCTTGAGCATTTTTAATTCCTAAAGAACCAACAATCGCTTGCAATTCGTTTTTGAATGCAGTGAAGAATTGTACTAAATTGGTTACAGCTGTTTCAAGTTGTCTAGGTGTGAATTTTCGTAAGCCGTGACGCATCGCTTCGATTTCAGAGTCAATTTGTGTTGCGATCCCAACATGGCAAGTATCTAAATGACAACCACGACAAGTAGTACAACCGATTGCAATCATTGATAAAGTTCCAAAACCAATACGGTTTGCACCTAGAATCATCATTTTCACTACATCATTTACACTTTTCATTCCACCATCTGCCCAAATCTCAACAGAATTACGTAAACCAGATTCTAATAATGCATTGTGGGCTGCACGTACGCCAATTTCTACTGGTAAACCTACATTTTGAATAGCATGAACACGAGCAGCACCAGTTCCGCCATCAAAGCCACTAATATTAATAAAGTTTGCACCAGCTTTTGCAATACCGACTGCAATTGTACCAATGTTAGGTACAACAGGTACTTTTACAGCTACTTTTGCATTAGGATTAACTGCTTTAATTTCACTAATCATCTGAGCTAGATCTTCAATTGAATAAATATCATGATTATTTGAAGGTGAAATTAAATCTGATCCTAACGTTGCGTTTCTAGTTTCTGCAATTTTTTGTGTTACCTTTGAAGCAGGTAAGTGACCACCTTCACCTGGTTTTGCACCTTGACCGATTTTAATTTCAATTAAATTTGAAGAGTGGAGTAAATTCGCATTAACCCCGAATCGGCCCGAAGCGATTTGTTGTCCACGGGTATTTGGATATTTTCCAATCATATCTTGGATTTCTCCACCTTCACCATTTAAGCTAATCATGTTTAGTCGATTTGCACCTTCAGCATATGCTCTAAAAGCAACTTCATTTTGAGATCCAAATGACATTGAACTAATAATAAATGGTAATGAGTGAGTACCAATTTCTAATGAGACTTGGCCTGAAGCAATTGGTTTACTACTTTCAACTAATGAAAGCGCATGTCGTACTGTAGTTGGACGGTCTTCTTCAATTTGATTTAATTTTTGACGATATGTTTCATAGCTACCAGTTTGTGCCGTTTCTCCAATAGCCTTCCAAATTCGAGGGAATACATGGAATGACTTTGGCATCGTTGCGTTACCTGCATTGTAATCTTCATATCGTTTTTTTGAATCTGTTTCGATTAATTGGAATCCAGAAACTGATTGATCTCCGAAGAAATTGATTACACCTAAAGACGAAGCGATATCTTCTTGTAAACCGATACTACTAAACATTTTTGCATAGCCTCGTAGTTCATGCATACCGATTGTTGAAATAACTTTTTCGATGCCTTTATTTAAAACATCATATAGTTTTACGATTTTGTCTGGAGTTTCCAATTCTGATATTGTCCCAAAAAGGAAATGAGGATTAATTGCATCTGCACCTAAACCTTTCATTACCATAAAATCGTGAAGATTACGAACTGCAGCTGTTTTTAAAATAATTGAACAGCTTCTTCTTAATTTTGCATTCACAAGACCATTATGGATGATCGCTGTAATAAGTGCCGGATCAATCCAATATTGATTATTTTTGTGTGCTTCGTCATCTGTAATAACAATACATTCTGCACCATTTCTCACAGCTTCAATTGCTTCGTATTTGTACCCAGATAATGTTTCCTCTAAAGGTAAGTTAGAAAATGTGCTTTGAATTGTATATAGTTTATTTTCTAATTGATATAGATTGATGATTTCTTCATACGTAATTTGTTCACGATTTGCTTTTAGAGTACTTCCTACAAAACCATCACCTAATATTGGAGAAGGGAGTTGAAGAACAATTCCAGATTCTTTCTTTGAAATGGATGGTCTTTTTCCTAAAAGAACAGAAATAGAGAAGTGCTCTGTTTCACGATCACGATCGATGGCTGGGTTCGTTACAACTGCAACTGTTTCCTTCATATAGTCTGATAGATTTTTTCTAGCATCATCTAAACAAGCTAGTGGAGCATCATGACCTAATGAACGAATAGGTTCAGCACCTTTTTCTGCCATTTGTTCAACTAGTTGGATTTGTTCCTTTTGCCATCCGAATGCACCATATTCAAACGGATGAATAGAAGGAGGTGAGTGTTCTACATAATCAGTTGAATTTGCTTCTTTATTTGCTAGATTCATAGCTAATTTGTCACTTAATTTCGTTGTGACAAAATGTGTTAATTCACGGTGCGTTAAAAGTTGAGCGCGATCTTTTAGTAAATTAATACCTATTTTTTCTCCAGGTGAAAGTGCGTGCGGCTCCGAGATAAATAATTCTGGAGAAAGGATACCTTGTTCTGATGAAAATACATAATAATCATTTGTTTCAAGTTGCCATACAGGACGTAGCCCTAAAGCGTCAACACTTGCGACAAATTCATTTCCTTCTCTTGTTAATACACCTGCAGGACCTTGGCAATAAGGACCGAATGTACTTCGAATTGTATTGTAAATTGAGTTTACTTCTTGATCTAATTCAAATTCTGCAGGTACTGGTGGGAATAATAATTCCATTGCTTCTTTCAAAGTGTAATGATATTTATGAATTAATGTTTCTAACGTAATATTTACATCTTGTGAATCACTATTACCATTTTGTATATTGGCTCCAATTTGCTTTGCTTCAATCCTCAATTGTTCAATCGTATTAATTTCTCCGTTATGTGCTAATAAGCTAAATGGTTGAACTCTTGAAAACGAAGATGAAGTGTTTGTTGAGTAGCGGTTATGACCTACAACAACAGATGATTGAAAATTAGGGTGCTGCAAGTCAGAATAGTATGATAATAAAGTGTCGATTGTTCCCATTACTTTATATACGCAAGTAGATTGACTTAGCGAAACAACAGTTACATTTGATTTATTGCTAATAATATTTGTTAAATCAAAGAGAGATGTGCTTTGGTGATTTTTAATTGGAAGTAATGCTACTTGTAAAAATTCAGGTTCTGCTGCTTGAGCAATTGGACCAAGTGCCAATGTGCAGGTTTGGTTAGAACTATGGAATAAAGTTTCATAACCGTTTTCTTCAAAAATTTGAAGCAAAGTTTGTACTTCTGATTTTTCATCAAAAAAGAAATGTCCTACTGTAAAAGAAGGGTGTGAAACGATCTCTGGACTAATACCAACAGATGTCAGTTTTTCTTGCCAAAGCAAAGTAGGGATGTCAGTTTGAATTCCTACACCATCACCTTCACCGTTTGTAAATCCCGCTCGGTGATTCATCTTTCGAAGACTTTCAGCAGCGATATCGACTGTTTCTCTTGTTTGAGTAATGGAACGATTGATGAAAGCAACGATTCCACATGCATCATGTTCACTATTGTAATAATCTCTAAATAACCCTGGTGACCATTCTGTTTTTGTTTGAAATTTCATTTAACTACCTCCTATATATAATTAAAAATTGATTATTCAGAATTAATGATGTATAAATAGAGGCCACTTCAATAGTTGGAGTGACCTCGGATAGATCATTGTTTAATCGTAGCTAATTTTTGGAATGCGTTCCCAACCGCATTAATTGTTTGGAGAACATCTTGTTCAGTATGAGCTGTAGTTAAGAACCAAGCTTCATATTTTGAAGGTGCTAAGTTAATACCTTCTTCTAATAGAAGTTTAAAAAATCTACCGAATACTTCGCTATCAGCTTTTTTTGCTTCTTCATAATTCGTTACTTCGTCTATACCGAAATAAACAGTTAAGGCACCTTTTAAACGGTTGATCTTAATATGGATGTTGTACTCATCAGCTTTTTCTTGAATACCTTTTTCAAGAATTGTACCTAAGCGGTCTAACTCTTCATAGACACCTTCTTGTTTCAATACTTCAAGACATGCAATACCAGCTGCGATTGATGCAGGGTTACCAGCCATCGTTCCAGCTTGATAAGCAGGACCTAGAGGAGCAACTGTTTCCATAATTTCTTTCTTGCCACCATAAGCTCCAATCGGTAAACCACCACCTATGATTTTTCCAAGAGCTGTTAAATCTGGCTCAACTCCTAATAGGTTTTGCGCTCCACCATACATAAATCTAAAGGCAGTAATTACTTCATCATAAATGACTAATGCACCGTGATTGTGCGTTATTTCATTCACTGCTTCTAGGAAACCTTCTTTTGGTTCAACGATTCCAAAGTTACCGACGATTGGTTCAACAAGTACACCAGCTACTTCATGACCCCATTTTTCCATTGTCTCTGCATATGCTTCAATGTCGTTAAATGGAACAGTAATTACTTCGTTGGCAATACTTTGTGGAACACCAGCAGAATCCGGGGTACCAAGAGTAGATGGACCTGAACCAGCGGCAACAAGTACTAAATCTGAATGACCGTGATAGCATCCAGCAAATTTAACGATTTTAGTTTTACCAGTGTAAGCTCTTGCTACACGGATAGTAGTCATAACGGACTCTGTACCTGAATTTGTAAATCTGACTTTATCCATACTAGGGATTGCTTCTTTTAGCATTTTCGCAAATTGTACTTCAAGCTCATGCGGTGCACCGTAAAGGACACCATTTTCTGCTGCGTTTGTAATCGCAGCTGTAATATGAGGATGAGCATGACCCGTAATAATAGGACCGTATGCTGCTAAATAATCTATATATTGGTTGCCATCAACATCCCAAAAATATGCGCCTTTTGCGCGTTTCATTGTGACAGGAGCTCCGCCACCTACTGCTTTAAACGATCTTGAAGGACTGTTTACGCCTCCAACGATATGTTCTAAAGCTTCATTATGTATTTCAATTGACTTTTGATTATTCATGGAGTACCTCCCATTAATGATAAAAAATGAAAGATTTTAACCGGCATCTTTACATTATTTATGTGGTTAAATTACATTCTAGCACGAAATTTTAGTGCGTGGTAAATGTAAGCCTTTCCAACTTTGAAAGAAATTTGAACATTTTGTAGAATCTATATTTTTCTTAAAAAAAGACCGAAAAATTGGAAATTATTTTTCAGTACTTTTTTATTGTACTTAGTCCATATTTAAAATACACTAAGCGACGGAATAAAAAATGGAGGAATACGTATGGAGAACATGATTGAAGTACAAAACTTGCACAAAGAATTTAAAACTTTTTTAAGTCGCTCTGGTGTAAAAGGTGCATTTAGAGACTTGTTTACAAGAAACTATAAAACTAAGACAGCAGTTAATAATATAAGTTTTTCTGTAAAAAAAGGTGAAATGATGGCCTATATTGGGGAGAATGGAGCAGGAAAGTCAACTACGATTAAAATGTTGACTGGAATCTTAACGCCTACTTCTGGTGATGTAACCGTTAATGGATTTCACCCTCAAAAAGATCGAGAGCGTTTTGTTAAATCGATCGGCGTTGTATTTGGTCAAAGATCTCAGTTATGGTGGGATATTGCTGTACAAGAATCATTTCGATTACTAAAAAAAGTTTATCAAATACCAGATAAACAATATGAAGAGCATATGGGTTACATCATTAAGACTTTAGATATCGAGCCATTATTGGATCAACCAGTTAGAAAGTTATCTTTAGGTCAAAGAATGAGATGTGAATTAGCTGCGGCATTAATTCATAACCCACCTTTAGTATTTTTAGATGAGCCTACAATCGGTTTAGACGTTTTAGTAAAATTAAAAATCCGCGAGTTTTTAAAAGAGTTAAATCAAAAATATGGTACAACAATTCTTTTAACCACCCACGATATTTCTGATATTGAGGCACTATGTGATCGAGTAGTTATGTTAGATGAAGGAAAAATCATTTATGATGGGAAACTCGAACAGTTAAAAGGCCAATGGGGAGAAGAGAAAGAAATACAATTCCAGTTTATTAAACCTGTAAATCTTGGTATGTTAAACGAATTAATTGGACGAACTGATGTGAAATGGAAGCAAGAAGAAGGAGAAAATATTTGGAGCGTTACATTACCAAACGATGAAACGCTTATTTCGATGATCATTGCAAAAGTTGTTCAAACAAATCCCGTTAAAGATATGAAGATGTTAGAAATTTCTACTGAAGAAATCATTCGAAACATTTATCAAGAGGGGATTAGTAATGGGTAAGTATATTGAAATTATTCGTATTCGTTTTTTAATGATGTTAGCCTATCGTACAAATTATTACACAGGAATTGTAATTTATACTATTAATATAGGTGCTTATTACTTTTTATGGAAAGCTATATATGGTCATCAAGGTTCAATCCAAGGGGTTTCTGTAAACCAGATGACTACTTATGTTGCAATCGCTTGGATGGCAAGGGCTTTTTATTTTAATAATCTAGATCGTGAAATTGCAGAAGAAATTGTAGAAGGTAAAGTAGCTATTGAACTTATAAGACCTTATAATTATTTGCTTACGAAAGTGATGCAAGGATTAGGTGAGGGTATTTTTAGATTCTTTTTCTTTTCAATTCCAGGGTTTATATTAGTAGCATTAATTTTCCGATTAGATGTTTCATTTAATTTATCTACTTTAGGATTATTTTTACTAGCTTCAGTTTTCAGTTTTGCAATCAATACACAATTGAATTTATTAACTGGACTAATGGCATTCTTTCTACAAAATAATATGGGCTTTATTCAAGCAAAGCGTGTCATCATTGATTTGTTTTCAGGTTTAACGATTCCGATAACATTCTTTCCAGCTTGGTCTCAAAGTATAATGAAGTACTTACCTTTTCAAGGGATTAGCTATATTCCTAGTATGATTTTTGCTGAAGGAATTAAAGGTGAATTGATTTTAAGAGGACTTTTATTCCAAATTACTTGGATTATCATTTTGTGTATTCCAATTACACTTATATGGTATAAAGCTAAAAAGCATCTTGTTATACAGGGAGGTTAAGGAATGTTTTATATTAATATATTTCTTCAATATTCTGGTCAATATTTAAAAACTAAGTTTCATTATAGAGCAAATTTCTTCTTATCATTTTTATCAGATTTAATGTCTCAAGCTGTTAATTTAATTTTTATATTATTAGTTTTCAATCACACTTCACTTATTGAAGGGTGGAACCGAGACGAAATTGTATTCATTTATGGATTCTTTTTAGTTCCATTTGCTTTATTTGGTTCATTTTTTAATATATGGGATTTTAATGATCGTTATATTGTTAAAGGTGAGTTTGATCGTATTTTAACTCGACCTATTCATAGTCTTTTTCAGGTTATATTAGAAAAAATGGAGCTTGAATCATTACTAGGTGCGATAACTGGACTAATTATTATGATTTATGCTGGTGTTAAATTAGGTTTAACGATCACTTGGTATGACCCATTCTTATTTTTATTAATGGCTTTTGGTGGGATGTTTGTTTACGCTGGTATTTTTATCGCTTTAGCTAGTATTGGATTTTGGTCAGATGCTAGAACATCCATAATGCCGTTAATGTATAATATAGGAAACTACGGTCGATATCCTATTAATATATATCATCCGATTATTCGATTTGTATTAACGTGGATTTTGCCATTTGCATTTGTTGGTGTTTACCCGGCTGCATATTTTCTCCGTAGAAGCGAATGGTATGTCTATTCATTTTTAACACCAGTTATGGGGTTAGTTGTTTTTGTAATATCTGTGGTGATTTGGAATCAAGGAGTAAAAAAATATAAAGGTGCTGGGAACTAAGCAGTATTCTATTTCAATAGCTTGTTTCATAAATTGAAATGAGGTGATTGGAATGGGAACTGCTTTTTTCTTTTTTATAGCAATCTTTGCAATCTTGTATAGTCTAGTGTATTTATGGAATACTTCAACTAAAAAAGTAAGTAAAGGTCTTATTTCAGTTAATAATTATATTATTTTATTTTTAATATATGGAACGGTACTTATAGGCTTTAGTGCAGTCTATTTTATATTAGAACATGGACAGCGTCCGATTTTAATTGAGCATTCTATTCCTATTGAAGGGACTAATTACCATATAATGGGGTTATGCTTATATTTTAGCGCGATTACACTTTTATCCGTAGGGTATGGGGATATTGTACCAGTAGGGATCGGAAGATGGGTTGCTATGATGGAGGCACTGATCGGCTATACGATGCCAGCGGCTTTTGTTTTACAAGTATTTAAAGATGAACGTTAATATTTTTTTTAAGGAGATTGTTATGACTGTTGAAATTGGAGTTAAAGCACCAGATTTTACATTACCAGCTAGTAATGGGGAAGATGTATCACTATCAGACTTTAAAGGTAAGAAAGTAGTTCTTTATTTTTACCCAAAAGATATGACACCGGGATGTACTACGGAAGCTTGTGATTTTAGAGACTCATATGAAAAGTTTATGAATAGTGGTACTGTCATTTTAGGAATCAGTCCAGACCCTGTAAAAAGACATGAAAAATTTATTGAAAAGTATCAGTTACCATTTTTATTACTTTCAGACGAAACTACTGAAGTTGCGAAGTTATTTGATGTATGGAAGTTGAAAAATAATTTTGGTAAGGAATATATGGGGATTGAACGGACAACATTTTTAATTGATGAAGAAGGTTGTATCGAAAATGTGTGGCAAAAGGTTAGAGTAAAAAACCATGTTGAAGATGTATATAGTGTAATCAATCATTCGTAAAATTGTACA
The DNA here is from genome assembly GCF_002556365.1 of Bacillus sp. AFS002410. NCBI lineage: Bacteria > Bacillati > Bacillota > Bacilli > Caryophanales > Bacillaceae > Bacillus > Bacillus sp. AFS002410. The sequence goes on along the minus strand of NZ_NUEU01000097.1, from coordinate 2,334 downwards.
AACTAAATTGATGAAAGAACTTGACTACGCGAGTTTTTTTTTGAGAAAGAAACGTTTTATATAAAATAATCGAGCTTTTCGTCTATACCTATCATGCTTTCGAGAATATATTGAAGTATAGGGCATACCTCCTCAGATGATAGCATTTTGAAGTGCGAGTTAATTCTCGCACATTTTTTTTGTTTACATGATGGGAAAACAAGTAGTGTCTAATTTTTTTTATAAATTCTCAAAAAGTTGACAAATATTCTAGCAGTTGAATAAACTAATAATAAGTAAGTAAATTTGGAACTAATTTATAGAAACGGGGAGAGCGGCGTTGCATAAGGAAAATATTCAAGATGCAATTTTACATTTAAAGAATAGCGGCGTACGTATTACACCTCAGAGACATGCGATTATAGAATATTTAATCGGAAGTGGAACACATCCAACTGCTGACGAAATCTATAAAGCACTTGAGGGAAAATTTCCAAATATGAGTGTAGCAACGGTTTACAATAATCTCAGAGTATTACGTGAAGTAGGAATGGTTAAAGAATTGAACTTCGGTGATTCTTCTAGTCGTTTTGATTATATAACAACTGATCATTATCATATCATTTGCCAAAAATGTGGTGAAATGAATGATTTTCATTATGATGGATTAGAAGGAATCAATCTTTATGTTGAGAAGGAAACGGGATTTGAAGTAACTAATCATAGAATGGAAGTATACGGTATTTGTCCTAAATGTAAAGAAAAAACATTATCATAATAAAGCACATTACATAATGTAATGTGCTTTATTTACTATGCTATTGCTTAGCATTTCGTTTGCTATTATATTTTTCATTAAATTCTTTACCTTCTAATGAAGGATCTAATGTAAGGGGCTCATTGCAATACATACAGATGTCAACTTTTCCAAGCATTTTAGTCGTTTTGCTACAATTCGGACAGACAACCTGAATCGTTTTTGTAGAAAGCATTCCGATCCAAAAGTAAACAACAGTACTTCCGATAATCGCTAAAAACCCTACAAGCATAAAAATCGTCATAACAATTTTATGCTCTCTGAAAAATACACCACCGTACATAATGATGAAGCCAATAAATAATAATGAAAGTGCAAACGTTCTTATATTATTAATTTTACTACTTTTCTTTTTTGCCACTTTGTCCACCCCACTCTTTGTAATATAGCATAAATGGGATTGGAAATGTTAGTGCTAACATGGAAAACCATACGAACTTATTTAATGGATTGATATTAAGTTGGACTTTATTGAATTTGTTCTATCTTTATGGAGATTCAATTGGATTTATTTTATTAGATGAGTTGAATTGTGATTGTTTTTTCTTCTTATTGTTTATAAGATGAATCGGGCTATATAGAATTAAAAAATAGGGAATCAGTAGCAGGCCTAGAACGATTAAGTAATATGGCCATGGTCCAAAAAAGTCTAGCAAGTTTGCTCCAGGTGGTTTTGCTCTTAAAAATAAGTAGTTTCCTTTTATGAAATAATCTAGTAAGTAAATTGGTATTGCTAGTATTATTAAATATAGAAAGGACTTTAACAATGAACGGAATGTTGGTGTATATCCAAAAATAAATGTCATGTAACAGATCGATAAAATGATTCCCCCATGAGTAATGAAGAATTGTATATATTTAAAATGAGGAAAAGCATACTTTATATCCGGTGTAAGCACAGATTGGATAGCTCCAGCTAACCCCCAAAAGTAAATGATTTCATATACTTTATAATTCTTTGTAATGAGTGTATAACAACATAAATACATACTAATTCCGCAAAGTTGGAGAGGTAATGAATCCCCCCAATCCCACTGGTTCGTTTTAATAAGCCATCCATATAGAAGAAACTCGACTAAAAGCATTGAAATGATTAACAGAGAACGAATGAATAAATATACTTTTTTCTTTTTCTTGATCAAATGTTTGAAGTAATACAAAGAGATAAGAAGTAAGAGAATGATTAATAAAGTAATAATATGTTGCTTTGAAAATAATACGAAACCATTCAATAATTACACCTCTCTTTAAAAGGACATAAATACTACTGCATATTTCGTTACAGTTAAATGGATTCAAGTTCTACTTATTAGATTGTATTCTGCTTATTTAGATTAAAGTATGAAGAATAAAAATCTGTACTATACGTTCTTATGAGATAAAGTTTAACTTTTTTTGAAAAAAACGTTTAAAAAGTATTGACGATGAGAAATATCGATGTTATATTAATACATGTCGCCGAGAGATAACGGCAACGAAAGAAAAGATTTTAAAAAATGTTGACAGGCTCTTGTGAGAATGTTAATATGAAAAAGTCG
>NZ_NUEU01000096.1:0-81971 GCF_002556365.1 Bacillus sp. AFS002410 | reverse complement strand
GATCCCTTTTAGTTACTCATGAACCCTCTATGCGTAACAGTTTTTCAGAAAAGAGCCCTTTTAGTTACTCATGAACCCTTTATGAGTAACAGCTTTTCAAATTTGAGCCTTTTTAGTTACTCATGAACCCTCTATGAGTAACTAAATTTCATATTTCTGCCTTATTACTTACTCATGAGTTACCCCAATTCATTTTTCAATATTAACCAGGATTTATTTCAACACCTAGAAAAAATACCCGGCTATGTACCGGGTATTTTTTATTATTAATTGTAGAAGTCTAATTCACTACAATACTTCCGAACTAGTCTTGCAGCTTTTGACTGACTAATATCTAAATCCTCGGCTACTTTTCTTGTATTCCTATATTTTGTATAAGAATTAATTACAATGTTTTTCTCAACTTCTTCTAGTGAAGCTAGAAGCGAACAGTCGCTAATCACTTCAGTGCTTGAACTGTCTTTTTTGTTTTCGATTAATAAGTCTGTTAAATCCTCGACTTTTATAATGCCATCACTTGTTACTACGAGGCTTTCAAGCATATTTTCTAATTGTCGTATATTACCAGGCCATGAATAGTTGTAAAAAGTATTCAAAGCTTCTTCAGAAATGATCGTATTTAAGTGATGTTTTCGATTAAATTCAGATAGAAAATGATAGGTTAGTGGAATGATATCTTCTTTTCTTTCTCGTAATGGTGGAATTTTTATATTAACGACATGAAGGCGGTAATATAAGTCTTCTCTGAATTCCTTGTTTTGTACCATTTCATATAAGTTTCGATTTGTTGCTGAAAGGATACGGATATTTACTTTTTTAGCTTGTTTGCCACCAATTGGCATAAATTCAAATTCTTGAATGACTTTTAGAAGCTTTGCTTGAACTTTTGGTGAGATATCGCCGATCTCATCTAAAAATACGGTTCCCCCATCTGCAAGCTCTAAAAGTCCTTGCTTGCCACCTTTTGTTGCCCCGGTAAACGCTCCATCTCTATATCCAAATAGTTCTGACTCTAGTAGCTCTTCTGGAATAGTTGCACAGTTTAAAGATAAAAAAGGTGCTTTACTTCGATTGCTCTTTTGATGGATATATTTAGCGATTACTCCTTTTCCTGTACCAGATTCACCTTGAATTAATACAGTTGCATCTACTTTAGCAACCTTTTCACAAACCTTAACAATATTACTCATTTCCTTGTTATTCGTAATGATATTATTTTTATAAATTGCTGCTTGTTCAGCTTCATTTATTTCCTGTTCATCAGGTATGTATAAATCTTTATAGCTTGCATCTTGTGAAGATGTGATAATTAGCTCAATTTCTTGTTTATCATTTAGTAAAGGAATGGCTGTTGTAATAATTTCTTTTCCAACATAACTTATTTGTTTCATTATGACTGTTTTCTTTTCTTTGAATAAGCGTGGAAGAATAAGCGGTTTCCAATATTCTTTTGAAATTAAATCATCGTTTGATTTTCCTACTACATCCTTTAGTTTGATCCCATAATGTCTTTCACAAGCTTTGTTCATATACACAATACGGGCATCTTTATCAAGTACATAAAATTCATTTGGAGAATTGTCCAATATTTTTTGTAGGATCTCATTACTAATCTCAATTTTTATTTTGTCATTTGTTGTATTTGCCAAAACGTAAACCTCCTCTAAAAACATTGTTAGTCAAAAAATAGTATGTTGAGTTAAAATTGACTGAATTGAGTAAATTATAAGATAATTATTCTAGTTTGAAAATAGATAAATAGTGTTATCTCCTTTCATACAACGAAACCAAAAATTGGCATAAATCTTGCAAGAGTTAATTAATAAAGGGTGGATTTAGTTTCAGGTGAAATCCAACTAATCATTACTGCTAAAAGGAGGAATCATTATTATGTCTACAAAGGAAACGCAAACTTTACAAACGTCATTGCCGTATAAAAATTATGTTAGCCAAGAGGTATTCGACACGGAAAGAAAAAAGATTTTCAGTAATAATTGGATTTTCGTAGGTCATACTAGTCAGGTTAAAAAAGTTGGTGATTATTTCACTTTTGAGGTTGCTGGCGAATCTATTTTAGTAACACATGCTAATGATGGTAAAATACGCGCATTTTATAATATTTGCCCACATCGTGGTACAAAGGTGGAGCAAAGTGAATCAGGAAATAAAAAAATCCTACAATGTATTTATCATGGCTGGACTTTTAAGTTGGATGGGCATGTAAATCGTGCACCAAACTTTAAAAATATCGATTTAGGTGAATATAACTGTTTGAAGTCGATTCAATTAGAAGTACATCGCTCGATGATCTTTGTAAATTTAAATAAGAATGCACCAGCATTTTCTGTTGAATACGGGGAGTTAGTAAACGAACTAAGTCGTTACCCTTTTATGGATTCATTACAATTAGTAAAAGAAAACCGCCGTTTGATTAAAGCGAATTGGAAAGCTGTCGTTGATAATTTCTTAGAATGCGATCATTGTCCAGTTGCGCATCCATCATTTTCGAAGACATTTGATTTATCGAATTACAGCATCGTTCCTTGTGATAAATTCTCTTACCAATGTTCAAATGTAAAGAACCAGGAGGAAAGCTTAACACGTTTTTACTGGATCTGGCCAAATATGATGTTGAGTGTATATTCTGGTAGTGGAAATATGACGACAACACAACTAATTCCTATTGACGCAAACCAAACAATGGCAGTATATCGCTATTTCTTTATAAATGAAGAAATTTCGAAAGAAGAAGAGGAAATGATTAAATTTGTTGATCAAGTGCGAGAAGAGGATTTTGATTTAGTGGAGTTATTACAATCGGGCTTACATTCTAATGCATTTGAAAATGGTATTTATTCACCTACAGAGAACGCGATGCAACATTTTCACGAGATGATTAAAGAAGCAATCGAGTTATAATCGAGTTTTTGTAGAATGTAAAAATGATAGATTCCTATTCGGTATTTTATTTTAGATAATGGGATGTTTTAAAAGCTAAGTATTTATAGTTTACCGATCGATCATACTCGGCTTTTCTTTTTTGGTTCGATATTTTGAAAACGTTTTATTTATAGCTATTATCTTAATCTATCAAAAGTATTTTTCATATTTATCTAGTCTCACGTAAAAGAAGGAGAGGGTATCAAATGAAAAAATTACTGTACATATTAAGTGCAATACCAGCTATTGGATCGCTCACAGTTATTAATAAAGTTGAGCCATATGTTCTTGGAATGCCATTTGTTCTCTTTTGGACGATTTTATGGGTTTTTCTAACATCGATATTTTTATTAATTGTGAATAAATTAGATCCTGCTAATAAAGGGGGCGAGCAATAGTGAATTCCGCACTGATCATAATTCTTGGCTTTTTAGCTTTATCTATTTGGTTAGGTTTACAAGCACGGAAAGGTAAAGAGATGACTTTTGAGCAGTGGTCAATTGGTGGACGAGGTTTTGGTTCTCTTTTTGTTTTTCTCTTACTGGCAGGAGAAATGTTTACGACATTTACATTTATGGGGGCATCGGGTAGTGCTTACTCGTTTGGAATGCCGGCAGTGTATGCCTTTAATGCTTTTTATTTTATTGTAGCTTATTGGCTGTTACCTCCAGTTTGGAAGTATGCAAAAGAAAATAATGTTGTGTCACAATCTGATTTTTATACGAAAAAGTATAATAGTTCAGCACTAGGAGTTCTTGTTTCAGTCATTAGTATTATTTCGATAATTCCATATTTAACAATGCAGTTAAAAGGGTTAGGTATTATTGTTTCAGAGGCTTCTTACGGAAAAATCCCGCAGAGTATTGCGATTACAATTGCTGTCATTGCGATCACAATTTATGTAACAGTTTCAGGGATCCATGGTTCAGCTTGGACAGCTGTTATTAAAGATACGCTAATTTTATTTGTTGTCATCTTCGTAGGGATTTATTTTCCTGTACATTATTACGGTGGTTTTCATCCAATGTTTGAGGCAATCCAAACTGCTAAACCTGATTTGATGATATTCCCTGATAAAGGGTTAAGTGTTTCTTGGTTTATTACAACTAGTATTATGTTAGCTCTTTCATTCTATATGTTCCCACATATGCTCATGGGGATATTCTCTTCAAAGAGTGCAAAAGCACTTCGTTGGAATGCAGCATTTATGCCAATCTATCAAATTATCATAGTCTTTTCTTTATTTGTTGGATTCGCTGCTATTCTTCAAGTTCCATCATTAAAAGGTGGAGACGTAGATTTAGCCCTATTTAAACTCGCTAAGATTTCGTTTGATCCTTGGTTTGTAGGGGTTATTGGCGCAGCAGGAGCTTTAGCTGCACTAATACCAAGTTCATTAGTCTTAACATCTGCTGCTACGATTTTATCTAAAAATGTTTATAAAGCAATGAAACCTAATACAACAGATGATCAACTTATTAAACTAACTCGAGTTTTAGTACCGTTACTTGCACTAGTAACACTGTATTTTACGTTAAACGGTGGCGATACAATCATGACACTCTACATAATGGCATACAGCTTTATGGCGCAGTTGTTTCCAGCATTGTATTTTAGTCTTTGGAAAAAAAATCCGGTAACAGTTCAAGGAGCGGCTGCCGGTATCATAATCGGAGTTGCAGCTGTTACGTATTCCACAACAACTGGCACAACGTTAGCAACACTGTTTCCATCGTTTCCTCATGTCATACAAGATATTGATGTTGGTTTAATTGTAATGGTTATCAATTTTGCTGTAACTCTAGTAGTTAGTAGAGTGACAAGAAAGACTAAATTTGTAACAGAAAAGAACGATCGAGTGCTTACTAATTTTCGAGAAAATGTATAAAGGTGTATTTTAGGAGAAAGGAAGTGGTCAATTATGACTCAATTTAAGCACCTATTCTCAAAAGTGACAATTGGAAATACTGAACTTAATAATAGAACTTTATCGACAGCACATCAAACTAATTACGTAGAAAATGGCATTCCCACTCCTGAAATGACTGCCTATCATGTTGCTCGTGCGAAGGGTGGAGCTGGACTAATTATTCTTGAAGCAGCTGCAGTTCACTCATCGGGCATGCTTACTTCACATACGATTGCAGGGTTTGATGAAAAAGTGATACCAGCATACGCTGAAATCGCAAAACAACTTCACCAATATGGTACAAAAGTTTTTAGTCAACTATTTCATGGCGGAAGAGAAGTTGTATCAAGCGATTATCGTAATGCTGCTTGGGCACCTTCTTCGGAACCAAGTTTTAGATTTGGCATAATGCCTAGACCAATGAATATTGATGAAATTAAAGATGTGATAAAGGGGTATGCTCATTCAGCCTTAATAGCTAAAAAAGCTGGTCTAGACGGAGTAGAAGTTTGTTGTTCCCATGGTTATTTACCAGCCCAATTTTGGTCAAGCCATACGAACTATCGCACTGACGAATACGGTGGAACCTTCGAAAACCGAATGCGCTTTATTGTAGAAATAGTACAAAGTATTTGGGAAAAAGTTGGCGAAGATTTTACTGTAGGAATTCGAATGAGTGCAGATGAAATGACAATGGACGGAACGAATATAACAGACGCGGTGAAAATCGTCGAGCATTTAGTTGAAAATGTTCGAGTGGATTTTATAAATGTAACATCTGGCGACTCAAGTACATACGCAGGATCGACTCATATCGTTCCACCTTCTCCAATCAAACATGCATATAATTCTGCCCATTCATTTAAAATTCGGATGGCTGGCGCTGTTCCTGTATTTGTCGGATCCCGAATTATAGACCCGATGGAAGCAGATAAAATAGTAGGTTCAGGTAAAGCGGATGTAGTCGGTATGACACGAGCTTTAATCGTTGATCCTGAATTACCGAATAAAGCAATGAGAGGAGATCTACATTCAATTGATGCATGTTTAGGATGTATACAAGCTTGCATTGGTCACTACTCTAAAGGACTTCCAATTGGATGCGTGCAAAATCCGATGGCAGGTAAAGAAAAAGAATTATTACCACTAGTCCAAAGCGTAAGAGTAAAACAAAAAGTACTTGTCATAGGTGCAGGACCTGCTGGATTACATGCTGCTTTAACTGCTGATGGTGAAGGGCATGAAGTGATATTGGTTGAACAGAGTGATGAGATTGGCGGATTACTAAGAAAGATGAGAAAGGCTCCTATGCGTCATGAAGTAGCTGAAACGATGTTAGACAATTATATTAGAAAGCTATCTAATAGTAAGATTGATGTTCAACTTGGTAAGAAAATTACACTTGAGAAAATATCAGAGATTAAGCCAGATGTGATTATTTGTGCTGTAGGTTCTAGACCATACTATCCACATGTGGAAGGCATCGGTGATCCAAGAATCATAACAGTTGATGACCTTTTCAGCGGAAACTCGATACAAATGGGCAAACGTGTATTAGTCTTTGATTTAATCGGCGATTGGCCAGGTATCGAAGCAGCTATCCACTTGAAGGAAAAAAATCACGATGTTACTTTGTTTTCTGCTAAAGTACACATTGGAAAAGAATTACATTCATATTTAGTAAATGAATATTTAAAGAGACTATATCAATTAAAAGTAGATGTTCGCCCACATTTTGATTTTGGTGGTATTCATAATAATCAAGTCAAATTAAGAAATCTTTTTACTCATGAGACGGAACTTATAGACGAGTGGGATACAATTGTACTTGCAATGGGACGCGTTCCAAATTATGAGCTATATGAACAAGTGAAACATATGGCACCAGTCGTTAGACAAATAGGGGACTGTCTTGCTCCGCGTACAATTGAAGAAGCAACGTACGAAGGATTGACATCGGCTCTTGAAATAGGAGTTGTTTCTTCTGGGGTACACGTTTAAGTAATATAGACTTAAAAAAGAGCTGTCTCAAAAGTAATGAGGCAGCTCTTTTTTATTTTCAGCATGAGTGAAGTATTACGAACAAATTATGTCTTTTGTTGATAAAGTTGTGAACTTTATTGATATAGTCATTATTTTTGTTGATAAAATAACGGAATTTGTTGATTTAGCTTAGAGTTTTGTTGATAAACCTTTTGGATGAATTGCATCTTCCAGGTAAGATACGTACCTCACTAAATCTTCTAGCATAAAAAATTTTAGTGCCAATAAGATTATTAATGAGGTGATGACGTGGGTAATAAAAAAGAAACAAACTCCTCTGTTGATAACGATTCGTGTTGTTTTGAACCGTTTATTAGTCCCAACCCTATTACTTCATTTAATCCTGTTCAACATTTTCCTACTATTGATCAAACAGCTTTTATCAGTCAGTTTTCTAGTGTGATTGGTGATGTTACGATTAAAAACAATGTTTATGTTGCGCCTAATGTAAGCATACGTGCGGATGAAGGGACCCCGTTTTATATAGGCTCTAAAACGAATATTCAAGATGGGGTAGTTTTGCATGGATTATTAAATAAAAGAATTACAGTCGATAAAAAAAAGTATTCGATCTTCATTGGAGATGAAGTGTCAGTTGCTCATGGTGCTCTTATTCACGGACCTTGTTATATTGCGGACAAAGTATTTGTTGGCTTTAATTCCATCATTTATACTGCAATTGTAGGAAAAGGCGCGTTTATTTCTTATAATGCAGTTGTAACAAATGGTGTTCGAATTGCACCAAATAAGTTCGTGCCACCCGGAGCTAATATTGATACTCAAGAAAAAGCGGATTCACTTTCTAATGTACCAAAAGATAGTAAGGAGTTTGCAGCTGAAGTTCAACGAGTCAATCAGGAATTCCCGGCATCATATCATCTGTTATTTGGGAAAAATCGTTGCTCATGTGGTTTGGCTTGTGAGCATTAATATATTTTTGAATACTTAAAGGCTGATTTTCTAAGGTATCTTCTACCTTAGAAATCAGCTTTTTTCAGTTATTACCCCATATTTTTTTCTATAGTAATCATCTTCTTAATGATCTACCTATTTGTTAAATTCATTTTTTAATTGATTTATATATTTTTTATCATCAGATGACAGAGGAGGATATTTATTTGTTACAAATCCTACATAAAAGGGCCGGTGATAAGGATTAATTAGTTCGATCGATTTAACTTCACCAGTTTGGATCAGTGGTTCATTTTGGATAACGAAGTCAGTGCCAATTGTTATTGCAATATTTTCTTTGACTGCGCTTCTAATACTGTCGATATTATTTGTTGAAAATAAAATTTCTGTTTTGTTTTTTAAAAACTCATCATAATACCATCTAATGTTTTGTTCATCATGAATGACAAATGTTTCGTTTGATAAATCCTCTATTGTTATTTGCTTACATTCAGCGAGCGGGTGCTTTTTACTTACGCATATTTTGATTTTAACCTCTTGAATAATATCAAAAACCATTTCTTTATTTGTTTTTAGTAACTTGTCATAAATCCAAATTAAGCCAAAGCGTGCATTTTTTTGTTTTACATCATTTATAATTTCTTGTGTTGTTTTGCCATTAACTTCTATTTTTGTGTTTGGATTTTCGGATTTAATTAGTTTAATTAAATTGACGATATAATGCATTAATCCAGGTACAGAAGCGATCGTAATCTCTTTTTGTAATTCATTTTTTTTGAGTGCTAGCTCTTTTAATTTTTCAGCATGTGCCAAAACATTTACGGATTTTTCAATTAGTTTTTCTCCTTCAGGTGTGGGGATTGTTCCATGACGCAAACGAGTAAAAATTTTAAAGCCGAATTCTTCCTCTAAATTGTTTATGGCCTGAGATATTGCAGAAACTGAAATATGTAATTTTTTCGCAGACATTGAGAGTGAGTTAGTTTTTGAGACATCAACTATATAAGCTAAATGGTCTAAATTCATTTGTTTACTCCTTAAGAAATCGTTAATCTTAATTTAAGTATAATTAAATATATTTTAACCTATTTTAATTTTATAATAATTTTTGGGGCTATTTTTTAATTGAATCCTAATAAATTACAAGGGGAATTTAAATGAGGAGAAAGAATAGAAGAAATTCGAAAACGTTGTCATTATCGTTAGCATTATCTTTATTAGGCATGTCAGTCGTAAGTACGCAAGCATATGCTACACCTAAGGAAGAATCAATCAATGTTCTGGCATCCAAAAAGGGTCAAGATGTAAAGGATTTAGTAAATTTTCGTATTATGGAAACGACAGATATCCATACAAATTTATTAAATTATGATTACTACAAAGATGCAGCATATGAAAAAGTTGGATTAGCTAAGACTGCTACATTAGTAAAAGAAGCTCGAAAAGAAGTTCAAAATAATGTGTTAGTCGATAATGGGGATTTAATACAAGGAACTCCATTAGGAACTTATGAAGCTAAAATTGATCCTTTAAAAAAGGGTGAAGTTCATCCTGTATTTAAAGCAATGAACATAATGGGGTATGATATTGCAACATTAGGTAATCATGAGTTCAATTATGGATTAGATTTTTTAAATGAAGCTTATAATGATGCTGATTTTCCGTACATTAATGCAAACGTTTACGTAGATGATCATGATAAAAATCCTAATAATGATAAAAACAAATTCAATCCTTATAAAATTATTAATAAAAAAGTAATCGATGAACAAGGGAAGAAGCACGTAATTAAAATTGGTTTCATTGGATTTGTTCCTCCACAAATTAGTGAGTGGGACAAAGCAAATCTTGATGGAAAAGTTATTACGAAAAATATCGTAGAAACTGCTAAAAAATTCATACCTGAAATGAGAAAAGATGGAGCAGACGTTATTGTTGCGATGACTCATTCTGGTTTTAATGCAAATAAAGAAAATACAGAAGATGTAATTTATTCGTTAAGTGAAGTACCTGGAATTGATGCAATTACATTTTCACATACGCATAAAGTGTTCCCTGCAACATCAGAAGCTACTCTTGATGCCTTATTTTTAGGTGCAAATAAAAAGCCACTACCAGGTGTAGATAATTCGAAGGGAACAATTAATGGTGTACCTGCAGTTCAAGCAGGTTACGGTGGCGGTTCATTAGGATTGATTGACCTTACACTTAAGAAAGAAAAAGGAAAATGGTCAGTAGTAAATTCCATGTCTTCAACTAGAGAAGTATACGAAGATGTGAAGGATCCTGCTACAGGTAAAACTATAACAAAAAGTACAGTAGCGCCGGATCAAGAAATTGTAAAGGCTGTTAAACCTAGTCATGATGCGACAGTTAAATATGTCAATACGCCAATTGGGTCTACAACTGATGACATCCATAGTTATTTTTCATTGATCCAAGATGATCCTTCAATTCAAGTTGTAACAAATGCTCAAAAATGGTTTGTAGAAAAATATATTGCCCAAAAGAAACCAGAATATAAAGAATTACCAATATTATCAGTTGGTGCTCCATTTAAAGCTGGACGTAATGGAGTAGCTGAATATACAGAAATTAAAAAAGGCGATCTAACAATTAGAAGCGCAGGCGACTTATATCTTTATGACAATACATTAAAGGCTATTAAAGTAAAAGGTTCTGTTGTCAAAGAGTGGATTGAGATGACTGCCGGTAAATATAATCAAATTGATCCAACTAAAACAGAAGAACAAGCTTTATTAAATCCAGCTTTCCCTGTTTATAATTTTGATGTAATTGACGGTGTTAACTATCAAATTGATGTAACAAAACCAGCAAAGTATGATATAAATGGAAATTTAGTTAATAGCAGTTCAAGTCGAGTAGTAAATTTAGCATATAATGGACAACCATTAGATTTAAATCAAGAATTCATCGTTGTAACAAATAACTATCGTGCTGGTGGCGGCGGAAATTTCCCAGGTGTTAAAGGAAGCGAACTTGTAGTAGATTCTGCTGATGAAAACCGTCAAATCTTAATGGATTACATTTCTGAATCGGAAACAATTACGCCTACAGCAGATAACAACTGGTCGATCGCACCAATTAGCGGTAATGTAAATGTAACTTTTACATCATCTCCAAGAGCAGAAGAATTTATTAAATCAGAGAGTAATATTTCTTATACAAATAAAACTGATAACGCAGGCTTTGGAATATTCAAATTAGATTTAGCTACAGCTCCTAAAGAGAATATTAAAGTTCAATTATTAGGCCTAAATGATCTTCACGGTCAGCTTGATACAGATACAAAAGTTACTGTTAATGGTCAAGAATTATTAACTGGAAGCATGGAATATACAGCTGCCGCAATGAAACAACATGAAGCTGAAAATCCGAATACATTACTTGTTCACGCGGGAGACATGATTGGTGGAAGTCCACTAATCTCTGCGCTTTTCCAAGATGAGCCAACTGTTGAAATGATGGAGGCTATGGGTTTTGATGTAGGTACAGTTGGAAATCACGAGTTTGATGAAGGTATTGCTGAATTAAAACGTATGATTAATGGTGGAGAGCATCCTAATGGTACAAAAGGATATGACGGAATGAACTTTCCAGTTATTGCTGCCAATGCTTATGATTCTTCAACAGGGCAATTAATCACACAGCCTTATGCAATAAAAGAAGTTGGTGGTAAAAAGATCGGTTTTATCGGTGTTGTAACCCAAGAAACACCAAATATGATCGTTAGAAAAGGGAACGAAACGCTTGAGATTCGTGATGAGGTTGAGGCAATAAATCATTATACGGATATTCTAAAAAAACAAGGGATTAAAGCAATCGTAGTATTAGCACATAATCCTACACTTCAAACAGGTAAAGCGGATTTATATGATGCATCTGATATTGCTGAAAAAGTTGATGATGAGGTAGATGTTATTTTTGCTGCTCATAATCATGTCTTTAATAATAAAGAAGTTGATAATAAATTAATCGTACAAGCTTATTCTTATGGATCTGCATTTTCTGATGTAGATTTAGAATTAGATGCAGTAACAGGTGATATTGTTAAGAAGGAAGCAGAAGTCGTAACTGTTTATCAAAAAGACTATACGCCTGACCCAACAATTTCTTCGATTATGAAGAAATACGAGGATTTAATCGCACCAATTAAAGCTGAAATTGTAGGCGATTCGATGCAGAACTTACCAAAAGGATACCCATCTTCAGATAATTATGGTGATTTAGCATTAGGTAATTTAATAGCAGATGGAATGAAAGTAGCTATGGATGCCGACTTCGCAATGATGAACGGTGGAGGTGTTAGAGCACCACTTAATGCTGGCCAAGTTACATTTGGTGATTTATTCTCAATTCAACCATTTGGAAATGTTTTAAATAAAGTAATGCTGAGTGGACAAGATATTGAAACAGTTTTAAATAATCAAATTACAGATAAAGGCTTAGATTTCCATATCGCTGGATTTAAATATACTTGGGATTCTTCGACTAGAAAAGTTGTAGACATCTTCTTTTCAAATGGAAGTAAAATTGATCCAAATGAAGAGTATTCAGTTGTAGTAAACAACTATATGTATGGAAACGTAAAATATGGTATTGGTGAACTTTCAACTAATTTAGAGGTAGGTCCAGAAGATCTTCAAGCAACTGTAGATTATGTGAAATCACTTTCAAGACCCTTCACTTATGAAGTTGAAGGAAGAATTCAAAAAGTAAATTAAGTTTAATATTGAAGAAATGACGTGTGAAATATTGCACGTCATTTTTTTTTGCCCTCAACTAGATTAAATGAAGTTAACTCAATAATGTGTTTAAAATGTATACAATTAAGTGTAGTGTAAATTAAGTTTGGTTATTTTAACAGTTGAATTTAACGTCAGTAAATAAAGTTTTTTAATTAAAAACTGCTATATATAATTAGAATATATAGCTCGAATTACCAAAATCTGTAGATTGAAACTAAACGGTTAACTGGTTAATATTATTGTATACAATATGTATCTCGGTTAAGCGAAACAGTTAAGCGGTGTTCCATAATGATGGAAAGTAGGTGTACAAAATGGCCGTTCGTAAAAAGAGACTTGGTGATTTATTAGTTGAATCAGGTGTGATTACAGAAGATATTGTTGACATAGCATTACGTGAAAAAGAAGAACATCAAAAGCTTGGAGATTATTTGATTCAAAAAGGATATATTACCGAGCAACAATTAATCGAAGTCCTTGAAATTCAATTAAATATTCCACGAGTGAGTTTATATAATTATCCATTTGATGAAAAATTAGTTACTTTAATTCCAAAAGAAACGGCTAAAAAGAACACAATTATTCCTTTGAAAAAAGAAGCTCATAAGTTGTTTGTTGCAATGGCCGACCCGATGGACTTCTTCCTATTGAATGATTTAAGACTTTCAACAGGATTTGCAATTCAACCTGTTATCGCAACAAAGGATGAGATCAAACGAGCGATTAGTAAACAATACGATACTCAGCAAGAGTTAGTTGGGAAATGGTTAGAGGATTCGCAAAAGAAAAAACATGAAGAAGTAATACGAATTGATGAACAAGATGATTCACCGATTATCAAGCTCGTTTACTCAATTTTACAAAATGCTGTTGAACAACAGGCTAGTGATATTCATATTGATCCTCATGAAAAAAACTTAGTCGTTCGTTTTCGAATCGATGGAACTTTAAGAAATGAAAGAGTCCTACCTAAAGAACTTCAAAGTGTTATTTTAGCACGTATTAAAATTATGGCTAATTTGGACATTACCGAACAACGTATTCCGCAAGATGGGCGAATTCGTTTACTTGTTGAACTAAAGCAAATCGATTTACGTATCTCAACATTGCCAACAATTTTTGGTGAGAAACTTGTAATTCGTGTACTAGACCGAAACCATTCAATTGTGGAACTTAATCAGTTAGGTTTTAGTCCAACAAACCACAATACATTTATGAACTTTATCGAAAAGCCTCATGGTCTTGTATTAATTACGGGTCCGACAGGTTCTGGGAAATCATCCACATTATATGCAGCCTTAAACAAACTGAATCACGAAGATGTAAACATCATCACAGTTGAGGATCCGGTTGAGTACCAATTTGAAGGAATCAATCAAGTGCAAGTAAATGCTGCAGTCGGAATGACGTTTTCAACAACATTGCGCTCAATTCTTCGACAAGACCCTAACATCATTATGATTGGAGAGATACGTGATAGGGAAACAGCCGAAATCGCGATTAGAAGTTCTCTAACTGGTCATCTAGTCTTTAGTACATTGCATACGAATGATTCGATTGGGACTTTAACTCGCTTAATGGATATGGGTGTAGAACCATTTCTAGTTGCCTCAGCCTTAAATGGAGTTGTATCTCAACGACTATGTCGACGAATCTGTAAACATTGCAAGGAAGAACGAGAAATTTCTGTAAGAGAACAAGAAATTTTTAAAGCAAGAGGTATTAATATCGAGCGAGTATTTTACGGAAAAGGATGCCCGGTTTGTCAATTAACTGGATACAGTGGAAGACTGGCGATCCAAGAAGTACTTGAAATTTCAGAAGAGATGAGACGAATTATGGTTAATAATGAGCCAGTTTCGAAGCTTGTTGAGGTAGCACAATCAAATAATACAACGTTTTTAATCGACGATGGTTTACAAAAAGTAAAAGAAGGACTCACAACAACCGAGGAAATCCTTCGCATAACGACGGTTTCGTAGGAGGAAAAATGAATGTTATCCATTCAGGAAATTTTACTGAACGCTTATGAACAAAAAGCGTCTGATATTCACCTTACCGTTGGAGTTCCACCAATTTTTCGAATCAATGGACAGCTAATTCGATACACGGAAGACTTATTAGAACCTGATCATACAGCACAATTTGGAAAGGATTTAACGTCTGATGAAGAATGGGAAAGCTTTCTAAGCGACGGTGAACTAGATTTTTCTACAAATTTGTACAACATGAGTAGGTTTCGAATCAATGTATATAGGGAACGTGGAAATATTGCATTGGCCATAAGACTTATACCAACAGCAATTCCTTCACTTGAGGAACTGAATTTACCAGTAGTCATTCAATCACTTGTTCAAAAACCTCAAGGACTAATTTTAGTAACTGGTCCTACAGGAAGTGGGAAATCCACTACGTTAGCAGCGATGATTGATTATGTAAATAGAAAGCAATCAAAGCACATTATTACACTTGAAGATCCGATTGAGTACTTGCATCAGCATGGAAAATCAATTATTGATCAACGGGAAATAGGAAGAGATACAAAAACATTTGCAAGTGGGCTTCGCGCTTCTTTAAGACAAGACCCAGATATCATTTTAGTTGGTGAATTACGTGACTTGGAAACGATTCAAACAGCCATTACAGCAGCGGAGACCGGACATTTAGTTTTATCGACACTTCATAGTCGGAACGCATCCAATACGATTAACCGCATAATCGGTGTATTCCCTGAGCAAAAACAAACTCAAATACGAGTTCAACTTGCGGATGCGTTAGTAGGGGTTATTTCACAGAGACTTGTGCCAAACGGAAACAAAACAAGTAGAACAGCAGCAACTGAAATATTAATCAACAATTCAGCTGTCGCGAATCTCATAAGAACTGAGAAAGTTCATCAGATTGATAATGTGCTACAAACAAGTAAAAGTTTGGGCATGCACACATTTGAAATGAATATGAGAGAGCTAATTAAATCTGGTGCGGTTTCAAAAGAACAGTCTCAGCTAGTTTTGGCAGGTGGTTTGTAGATGACTCAATATCAATACACCGTTAAAAATGTAAAAGGTGAACGAAAAAACGGTCAGCTCAAGGCCAATTCTCAAAGAGAAGCTTATGGATTATTGAGAGAAAAACAATATCGTGTCCTTTCCTTAACTGAAGTACCGGAAACAATTTGGACAAAGGATCTATCGTTTAAACAATCTGTAAAGCAAAAAGACTTTGTTATTTATTTACGACAATTTTCAACCTTACTAAAGGCAGGAATTACGATCGTGGATGCAACAAATATCCTCGCTAAACAAACAAATAGCAAAGTATTGCAAAAAACTTTATACGAAATTCAGGAGAGTTTACAGCAAGGAAATGCATTATCTGAAGTGTACGAGCAATATCCACACATCTTTAAAAAACTATTTACGAATATGATTCGAGCTGGTGAAGCGAGTGGAACGATTGCTGATACGCTTGAGAGATTAGCTGATTATTACGAAAAACAATTACGAACTAAACAAAAGGTAATGGCAGCCATGACATATCCTGCCGTAATTGCAATCATTACAACGTTTGTTGTGTTCTTTCTCTTGTTATTTGTTGTCCCAACATTTGTTAATATGTTCAACGATTTAAACGCAACACTTCCTACAATTACGATTTGGGTATTAACCGCGAGTAAATGGATTCAACAAGATTGGTGGATAATTCTGTTGCTAGTTATTATTACAGTCTCTGGTTTATTACTCATTAAAAAACAACCAAAAGGTGCTTATCTATTAGATGCCATACTGTTAAAGATCCCGATTTTTGGGACCTTGTTTCAAAAGGCTGCGATTTCAAGAATGACGTCAACACTTGCTTCCTTATTTGCAAGTTCAGTCCCGATTCTAGAAGCAATCGAAATCACTGAGAAAGTGGTAGGAAACGAAGTAGTAGCAAAAGTTTTACATGAAGGAAAAACATCACTTGAAAGGGGGGATTCATTGGCAGAACCAATGGAACAACATTGGGTCATTCCACCGTTAGTAACGCAAATGATTGCAATCGGGGAAAAAACTGGTTCACTTGAATCATTGTTAACAAAAGTATCTACTTTTTATGAAAATGAAGTAGAAGCAGTCGCAGAACAATTAAAATCATTAATTGAACCTGTAATGATTGTACTATTGGCTGGTGTCGTTGGATTTGTTGTATTAGCAATTATGATTCCTATGTTTGACATGTTCAACCAAATCCACTAACACAATCGAAAGTATTAAAAGAGCAACAATATAAAAAACATATATAAATGGAAAGAGGAGAAATAAATGTTTAAAAAATTAATCAAAAATGAGCGCGGGTTAACTTTAGTTGAATTATTAGCAGTAATCGTTATTTTAGGAATCATTGCAGCAATTGCAATACCAAGTATTGGGAAAGTAATTCAAAATTCACGTGAAGATGCAGTAAGAGCAGACGCAATCCAAGTATTAAATTCAGCTGATTTATATATCTCAAGCAAAGGTATTCCTGCAGACGGTTCATTAGATGCTGCTGAGTTAGGAACTTATGTAAAAAATACTGATAAATTAGATACTGGTTGGACAGTTAATGTTTCTACAGATGGAAACACAGTAACATTTAATGGTAAAGGTCATGCTGGTAGCCAAGTAATCACATTTACAAACGCAAGTGTAAAAGCTATCAACAACGATAATGGTAATGGTACACATACAATTCAATAATAGTTAATAAATGCTAGACCCACCCGATTATACCGGGTGGGTTTTACAAAGAAATATTCATTCGAAATAATTCATAAAAACAAAACTAGTAGAAAAGGTGAAACAGATGCTAATCACGATAGGATTATTATTTTTAGTTGGTATTACATTTGGTTCATTTTTTGGTGTGGTTGGTTTGCGCATACCAAAAAGTCAATCAATCATAAGGCCGGGTTCTTCGTGTGACAACTGTCATCGCCAATTAGGTCCGCTTGAGTTAATACCGGTTGTTTCATACTTATTTCATAAAGGTAGATGTCGCTTTTGTCATGTAAAGCTCTCTCCAATGTATTTATTTATTGAGCTATTAACTGGTGTGTTATTTGCCTCACTTCCATTCGTAACAAATTGGAGTGAAGAAACGATTATTGTTCTGACATTAGTTTCCTTGTTTGTCATCATAACGGTTTCTGATCTTGCATATATGATTATCCCAAATAAGGTGCTTGGATTTTTTTCGGTTCTATTTTTGATCGAACAGTTAGTAGTGCCAAGGATTTCATGGTCAGATGCCATTTTAGGGGCTGTTACAGGATTTGCAATCTTACTTCTTATAGCGTTTGTAAGCCGTGGAAGAATGGGCGGTGGAGATATTAAATTGTTCGGATTAATAGGGTTTGTTGTAGGAGTAAAGCTAGTGCTTCTTACATTGTTTCTTTCATGTTTCATCGGTACAATCGTCGGAGTCAGTGGAATGGTAGTTGGCAAACTTAAAAAAGGGCAGTATATTCCATTTGGTCCATCCATTTTTGTAGGAACAATCATCGCTAGCATTTATGGCGAAGCTTTAATCAATTGGTACCAACAATTTATTTTATAAAGGAGAATCCCTATGTTTGGTTTACGTTTATCGAAACAATCCCCATCTGTTGGGATTGAAATAAAAGAACATGTCATTCGATTCGTTGAATTACAGTCGAAAAATCCGCTTGTTGTGAAACAAATGGGTGAAAGACTGATTCCAGAAGGCTTAATTGAAAATGGTGAAATTAGTGATTTTACACAATTTAAACTATTCATCGAAGATTGTATTGATACGTGGAATCTTAAAAAGAAGAAAATTACATTTTCGGTATCAGACGAGCTTGTTGTTGTAAAGAAAGTCACAACACCTATCGATCTACATCCTGAGGAATTAAGAGGATATCTATATTTAGAACTCGGAGAAAGTATTCACCTTCCTTTTGAAGATCCATCAATTGACTATGTGATCTTGAAAGAAACAAATGAAGGTCGCGAATTATTACTGGTCGCTACGCCAGAACAAACGGTTTTAGCAATTTCGTCTATCTTTGAAGAAGCAAAAGTAGATCCAATTGCTGCAGATATTTCACCACTTTGTTATGACCGATTACATTATCATGTAGCAACAGATCGTCAAAATGAAACGAGTCTACTCGTTCAGTTGGACGTCTCATCAACAACGATTAGCTTATTTGAAGAAAGAGTTCCTGTATTTATGCAATGCGAACCAACTTCAATTATACTAAGTCATTTTGATGAATTATCGGAAGCTTGGAAACAAAGAGGGTCTGACATTATGAATGGATTTGAACTTGTTATCGGGATGATTGAACGAATTCTCCATTTTTACCGTTTTACACTATCAGAAGGTAATGATTGTAAAAACATTAAACTAGTTGGGGACCATCCATTTTTGACTACTTTCTTTGACATGTTAAATGAACAGATTGATTTACCAACTGAATTAGACAATCACACGATTAAAGATATAGGTGGAGAGTTAGTTCCAATGAAATATCAACTTGCTATCGGGCTTTCTCTTAAGGAGGTGTTAGCTTGATCGTTAATATTAACTTACTCCCTACTAGAGAAGGAAAAAGTAAAGCAAACTTGCTAACAATTATTCTTTCATTACTCATATTAATAATTGGCAGTGCTTCATTTATAGTTTTGACAAACAAAGCTACTAATTCAACGGCTATTATACAAAGTCAAATTGACCAAACTACTGCTGTTATAAATCAATTGCGAAGCGAACAATCGAAAAACTTAGTAAACCAAGCACAAAATGGAATTGAAGAACAACGTGCAGTTATTGAACAAACGGTTTTGACATCAAAATTAATCAAAGATAGTTTGAATGGATTAACAGGTGGAGCCGAATTAACGAATTTTCAATATGAGCAAAATACAGTAACAATATCGATTATAGTTCCTACCGAACGTGAAGCTGGGGTATACGTACAGAAAATTCAAAAGTTAAAATGGGTCGATGATGCGAAGATGGTTTCACTAATCAAGCAGGAATCTAATAATTATTTAGTAAGCTACTTAATCGACATTAACCAATTAAACGTTCCGAAGATGAAAGGAGTCGACAAATGAACACTGCATATTCGAAAAAACAACTCCTAATTTTAGTCGTCAGCTTATTAATGTCGTTCGGAATAGTATCGGGACTGTATGTAATGGTGTATCAGCCTGCGAAAAAAGACTTCAACTTTGCCAATACAACACTAGACCAAAAACGTAAAGTGCTCGCAAACCTAAAGGCAAATCAGTCAAACTTGAGTGATAAGCAGGTTAATCCTATAGATGAGAAGTTATATGCAGATAAATTTCCAACTGATTTACAGTTAGAAGCATTTCTTACTGAAATTGAAAGCGCAGAAAAAGCATCCGGAATTACAATCAATAAAATTGAGCAACAAACAGATTCAACTGAGAATACAGCCGTGAATCAAAGCGACAATGCAACTAACCAACAAAATCAAAGAACAACTATTCAAAAAACAACGTTTACAATTCAGCTCGACAGTCCTTCAGTATCATCGTTTTATTCTTTTTTATCAAATCTAGAAGCGTCTAAAAGATTGATTCAAGTGACAAACACGGCTTGTAACGTAACAATACCAAGTCAAGCGCAAATCAAAGCTGAGAATCAATCATCCGAGCAAATTCAATTGGAATCACAAGAGAATGTATTACAAACGCCGGTCCAAAAAAATCTTGTACAAGCATCTGTCACAATTAGTATTTTTGAAAATAAACAATAAAAGTGGAGGCGAGAGAAGATGTTAATTTCCAATGATGAAAAGGGTTTTACGCTAACTGAAATTCTCGCATCCGTTGTCATATTATTTTTAGTTCTAATTACATTTTTTGCTATTTTTACTCAATCTTCTCTTTTTACTCATAAAAATGATGAAAGCATTACGGCCGACAGTCTAGTTGAACAAGTTAGCCAGGTGATTCGTTCTGGTGATTTACAGTCGATCCAACCACTGGACACACGCTCTAAAAGCTTACTAGGTGTCGATAATAGTTTGCACTTTCTTAATAATGCTAAATTCAGTTTACAGTTGATTCCAATTGATCAAGCAGGAAGCCAATCATTGCAGACCGTAAAAATAAACATTCTTGACCAACAGCAACAAGTAATTGCTACTTCGTATTGCTATCTTGACCAAACAAGGTGATGAACATGAACAAGAAAATTAAACTAATAAAGAATGAAAGAGGCATCACACTGGTCGAATTACTGGCTGCAATATTGTTGTTTTTTACTTTCATTGGGATTATTTATGCTGTGTTGATACAGTCAACAGACTTGTTTCACTCTGAAAGTGGACAAATACAACTACAACAAAAAGCAAATACGATTGAGGCACAATTAGATAGGTATTACCGAAAAAACGGTGCATTTAGCGTAACGCAGACAGCTGATAGTGTTGTCATTAGCAGTAATGGTGAGCAACGAAAATATAGCATTCCTGGCTATTCGATTCAAATCACATCGACTGACAAAAATAATACTACTTATCAATCAAAGGTAGTCACGATTACTTTGCGGGGAGCAAATACGTATAAGTACACTACCACACTATCACGGTTAAATGAGGTGAACCAATGAAAAACGAAAAAGGCTATACATTGTTGATCGTACTATTAGTCGTCACCTTGCTTTCGCTATTTAGTCTTGTTTTAATTGGTAGCAACCTCAATACAGCAAAGCAATTAAAAGCGACGAAGCAATCTAAATTAGCAGTTAATTTAGCTGAAATGGGAATCACTTATGCAAAAAAAACAGTTGAAAAGGAAGTAGGCTCTTTTGATTTAACTAGTCTTTCTAAATCGGTTCAACAAGCTAATCCTAATAAAAGTGCAGATGAGTTAGCAGTACTACTAAATACAACAATCAATAATCAAATCGTTGGTAAATATTCGAACGTGCAATTACCAGTAGAAAGTAATACAATCAATGTCTCTATTGCAAGTCAGTCTCTTTCTAAAGATGCAATTATATTATCTGTAAAAAGCATTGGTTCAGTGAATAATCTTGAGAATTACACTATTCAAGCTGAAGTAGCGATTCATACATTATC
This sequence comes from Bacillus sp. AFS002410, assembly GCF_002556365.1. Lineage (NCBI taxonomy): Bacteria > Bacillati > Bacillota > Bacilli > Caryophanales > Bacillaceae > Bacillus > Bacillus sp. AFS002410. Next base: position 60,289 of record NZ_NUEU01000096.1, on the reverse strand, counting down.
CATGATGTCTAGTTCAGGTGGTTCATCAAATGACGGTTCAAGTAATGGTTCAACTGGAGGATCAAATACTTATACCGATCCTAAAAATTTCTCGAATTGGGAGACTGTCAAAAATGAGATCGTAAGCAGTTCAGTTTTTCCATCCATTACAAATAAAATGCCCGGTGCTACGTATAATGGAGTCAAAGCATTTCCAACAACAGATTTTTATAGTGAAGTAATTCTATTATCTGGCACTGAATTTACTGTCAATGGTGATGTGAAAATGGATGGTAATTTTAAAGGGGTGAGTCCAAAATCAGTAACGATTAATGGAGCAGCAGATTTTAATTCCATGAATATGGTTACAACTCAAAGCTTTCACGTGACAAGCCATGCAAAGTTTGCAGGCCCACCTACGTTTACTTCTAGTAACGTGACGATTGATGGTAATGGTCTATTTTTTAGTGGGATGACAATTGATGCAAATCCGATCACTAGCCCAACAACTCTTACAATTGGTGGAAAACTATGGACAACAAGTCCTACAACGATACGTAATAGCGAATTGGATGTGAAAGGGGTATCGAGCTCTTTAACTGCTACGATTATTGATGGAGGTACTGCTAATTTTGAATCATATGCAGCAATGAATCAGCTACTAATTGATCATGCATCTAAGACAGTCAGGACTCGAGATTTATATGTGGGTAACATGAGTATAAACTCTTCGGAACTAGTTGTAGATGGCAGTTTACGTACAGATTGGTCTAGCTCACCGATTCAAAGTTCTAATATCACTGTGAATGGAAATGTATACTCCAATAATATTACATTTGGAAAAGATGGCATCATGACGATAAAGGGGAATGCTGAATTTGATACGGTTACAATGGATCACCATGATGGGCTCCTCGTAATTTACGGAAATGCAAAGATTAATCGTTTCCAATTTAATAAGCAAAATAAAAGCCGAGTCATAATTTACGGCATATCGAACCAAGCGACACTTCCTAAAGATGAAGCATGGGATAATTATGATTACAAAGTTGTAAAATCAATTGACGAATGTGTTCAAGTGCCAAACAATAATATCGTTTATTTTATCGATGCACCTCCACCTGGAAGTGGACAGGAAACATCTGATTTTAACCTTTCTATTTCATCAATTGACCTACAACATGTTAAATATTAACTATTAAAAACCAAAGACATTCAAAGTGTTTTTGGTTTTTTTGCTTCGTTAAGTTGTAATTTAAATCAAAAATTAATATTTTAAGTTTTCTTTATAAAGTTCTAATTTATTTGTAATTTTTTGAATATTTACCCAATATTTTCTCGAAAAATAACGAAATTTCGACAACGATTATTACAAATTTCTAAAAAATAAAACAAAATTCTATGTTAATAGAGCTATAAAAATATTAATTTGTATTAAAATCTTTCTTAAAAATTAGTAATGAAATGCATCAAATCCCCCAATTTACTCTTTTTAAAGATACATATACAGTTAATTTATATGTAATTAATATGTGGGGGGAGTGGAGAAGGTAAGTTTATAAGTTTTTATTTCTGAATATTCAAAATTCAAAACAATACGTTTTAAAAATTTTATCACATTAATAGTTGGGGAGAGTAAACAGAATGAAAAAGAAGTTTATCAAAAAAGCTACATCCCTTGCACTAGGGGTAGGTTTAGTTTCAACAAGTTTATCAAATTCAAATTTTAGTTTCCATTCTGTAGTGCATGCGTCTAGCACGACAGCTGTAAACAGTACAAAAGCAGAACAAATTTTATCATCACTTACTAAAGAGGAACGAGATGCACTGACAAAGCTTCAAACTTCAGATAACAATGGCCTGCAAGGATTTGATGAAAAGGATTTACAAGATGATCAAGAAGTCTCAGTTATTGTCGAGTTTAAGTCGATGCCTGAGAAGGTTGCTGTGCTTGATGCCGCGGTAGAAGGGAAAGAATTATCAGATGCTCAAGCCGAGGACAAGGTTGACGAAGAACATACTACTTTTGAAAATGATCTAAGTAGAATTTTGCCTTCTGCTAAAGAAAAAGGTAGTAAAAAATCTTATAAAATAACTCGTTCTTTTAAAACAGCTTACAATGGTGTTGCAATGAGCCTACCTGCAAACGAAGTAGAGTCACTGCTTCAGTCTGGTGCTGTAAAAGCGGTTTATAAAAGCACTACTGTTAAGGTCGAACAACCGATCGAATCAGATACTAGTAATGAAGAAGAGTCTACTAAGAGAATAGAAAGTATTCCATTTTTAGGAGTAGACAAGTTACATAAAGAGGGAATCACAGGGAAAGGTGTAAAAGTCGGCGTAATTGATACAGGTATAGACTATCACCACCCTGATTTAAAAGATGCCTTTAAAGGTGGATATGATTTTATAGATAATGATAATGATCCAATGGAAACTACATACGATGATTGGATAAAGGCTGGAAGTCCAGTGCCTCCGGAAGGTGCTACAACCTATTATACTGATCATGGTACTCATGTTTCGGGTACGATTGCTGGGCGAGCAAAAAATACTAGTGGTATAGCTGTTAAAGGGATTGCACCTGATGCTGACCTATATGGATATCGTGTTTTAGGACCATATGGGACAGGCGGAATCGATGCAATTCTAGCTGGAATTGATCGAGCGGTTTCAGACGGAATGGATGTAATTAATTTATCGTTAGGAATCGATATGAACGATCCGCAATATCCAACGAGTACAGCGATTAATTATGCAGTACTTAATGGTGTTACAGCGGTTGTATCTGCAGGGAATAGCGGACCTAGTTCTTATACACTTGGTTCGCCAGGAGCAGCAGCATTAGCGTTGACAGTCGGGGCTAGCAGTACTCCAATATCTGTCGCAAAATATACAGGAACTTTAGAAGGTGTATCAGACAAAGCATATAATTTAAGCAATCTTTACTCAAACTTTATAGCAGATCTTAAATCATTTGATAAACAAACAATTGAGATTGTTGATTTAGGAATTGGACAAGAATCAGATTATAAAAATAAAGACGTAAACGGAAAATGGGTCTTAGTGAATACAGGAACAATCGGAACGCAAACAAAAGTTATTTCTGCAAAAGCACATGGAGCATTAGGAGTAATAGCGTATAACAATATACCAAATGCAGGTCCATCGAGCTTTGTAAGAGAGGATCAAAATTTTATTCCGACATTTAGTTTGAGCTATGAGCAAGGCTTGGATTTTAAAGCACAGCTTGCTGCTGGTTATAACAAATTAACTTTTAAAGATTACACTGAAGGATTTACAGATGGTGACAAGCTGGCTTATTTCAGTTCTCGCGGACCATCACGCCAAAATTATGATATAAAACCGGAAATTACTGCACCAGGTGTAAGTGTTTTATCAAGTGTTCCTGCTTACGACATTTATAAAAATGATCCATCAAATTATCAGTTTGCTTATAATCGAATGTCAGGTACATCGATGGCTGCTCCACATGTAACAGGGATTTCTGCATTGTTACTTCAGGCAAATCCCGATCTTCAGCCAGGTGATATTAAGACAATTTTGATGAATACTGCCAAACCATTAGCTGACAAATATAGTGTATTTGAAGACGGAGCAGGACGAGTAGATCCTTATCGTGCTGTACACACAGGTATGGAAGTTATAGTGGAAGATAAAACACCTATTATGATTAATGGAAAAACAGTCAACATATCTGAGGAAACCGGGGGATTAAGCTTCGGCAGTCTTTATGCAGGTGAAGATAACTCAGTTAAGAAAATACTTAACTTCAAAAATATTGAAAACAAAACGAAGAAATTTGATGTTGAAGTGAATTATCAAACAGATGTTGCTGGATCACTTGACGCAAGTGCTAATGATGTGAAATTAGACGTCCCAAATGTTATTTCAGTACAAGCTTTAGAATCTAAAAAAGTAGCAGCAACAATCAAAGTACCAGCGACAGCTAAAGCAGGCATTTATGAAGGCTATTTAATTATGACAAATCAGGCCGACAAAAATGAACAATATCGAGTACCATTTAGCGTTAGAACAACTGAAGAAGGAATCGATTCATCTTCACTTTCTTCGAATGTAATCTCACCATACCAATTACAAGAGACAGTAAACAGCTCAGCAACTTGGCAGGTTAGATTAAATTTTAAATTAAAGTCTCAAATGAAATGGCTCGATTTAGTAGTTGTAGATGGAAAAACTGGCAAGGATATAGGTTTTTTAGAATCTATTCCTGCAGACACTTTATATGAAAATACGAATTATTTTGTAGAAAGAGTATTTGAAGGTAAATACTATGAGTTTACAGGTGATCCAGCTAATCCAATTTCGTCTAAAGTAAGCTATGCAAAACCTGGATATTACAAGATTAAATTGATTGGTACTAGTGAACGTGATCATATTTCAACATCTTCAAGTGATATTTATGTAGACCCATATAGTCCTACAATCACAACATCTTTAGATGGAAATGAAGCTCCTGTTGTGTATGAATATCAACAAGGACAAAAAACGGTTCCTCTTCAAATTAAAGTAGTAGATGATGAAGTGAATAAGATGGCGGCATCGGGATTCAACGTAAATCAATCGGTTAATACTTTCAATTATTCTATTAATGGAAGCCGTAATCCTGTTCTTCCTGTAGGTTCAGATGGCGTGGTAAATTATGACGTGCCAATTAGTGAAACGACTCCTTTCATAAAATTTACCGTGAATGGATTAGACGGGGCGAAAAATACTTCTCAGAAGAAAAATTACTATTTTGTTAAAGCTGGCACTCCTTATGGGACAGTTAAGACCGATAAATCAACTGTAAAAATGGGTGATACGGTAACTGCAACTCTTATTTTAAATAATGCACAAAAGATTAAATCAGCAGAGTGGACTTTAACGAACATCGGACAAAGTTTTGATATTGTAGAAGCAAAAGGAAATGAAGCACTTAGTAATTATGGTGATTACCAGGTGACTGTTACAACGACAGGTAACTCGTCAAAAGTGAAACTCGTTTTAAATGGAACAAATTCAATTAGCGGAAACCTACCTGCTATTAATTTGAAATTAAAAGCGAAGGAAACAGCATTTGCATTAAGCACATCGATCAACCCAACATTATCTTGTATAGACGATGTAGGCAAAACGACTTCTGTCTCTTCAACGGGTATGGATTTTCAAATACAGCCAAACTTCTCAGAAATTTTTGGGACATTAAAAGCATATGGCTTAGCATTAACACCTGATTGGACTAAGACAGGCGCAACAATTAGAATAATCGATTCAAAAGGTAATGTGTACGATGGTACATCGACGATTACTAAAGCAGGTGACTACCGTATCTCTAAGCTTCCGATTACAGATCAACCATTCACTTGGGAATTGAAAGTACCTGGACATTTCACAATGAAGCGTCAAATTCAAATAGGGTTTGATAAGAACGGTAACGTCTCTGGGCAGCTTCTATTGTACTACAATGGCATAGCTGGATCATTTTATGATTATGGTGTCTCAGGCGACGTGAACCAAGATAATGTAGTTGATGTACTTGACGCATTGTATATTCAGACATATTGGGGAACGAGTAAACGAGAGGCAGATATTAATTTCGATGGAAAAGTTAATGCTAGAGATATTGAATATCTGGAATTGAATTATTTAAAACAAAATAAGGATGTAGATAATGCACCGAAGCCATTAAAGAAATATAAAGCAAGTACTTTAGAAAGCGTTAAAAGTGCATTAGGTATTCAATAGGATTTTAGCTCAATAGTACGAAAGAAAAACCACAAGGTAGATTAAATATCTTGTGGTTTTTACCATTTAAAGGGAACTAGTACATTTTAATCAACTAAGAAAATCTATTTTAATAGAATCTGTGAAAAATTAGTCAGTTGCTAGCCCTTACTAGTAAAAAAGTAAGAGGTACATATAGTTCACATTTCCTTTATTGTAACTGAATATTCATAATATATTGTCAAAATTAGATTCGTATATTAGTATTGTTTGTAAGCGAATACTTATCTCGTTGCCAGTTTCTTCCTTATCGGTTGGGATTTTGCGCGGAATACCTGTTTTGCGGGAGGAAATAAATTGTACAATAAAGATACTATATATATTATTGGAGATGCAAAGACTTCATCCAATAATCCGATTATGCAAAAATATAATGCTTTTTTTATTGGTTTGGTCGTCGATCGGACAAGTCATTTAATTGTCGATGCGGATTGTTCTGCTACTATTACATTAACCTCTACCTTTGTGAAGCATTTATTCGAAGGACAATCAATGTTAAATGTAGATAGAGTAATAGACGAAATAAGTTCACGTTATTTTGGTTCATCCCAAAAAGCATTGACTGTAGCGTTTAAAAATGCACATATAAAATACAAGCAAATAATTGAATCTTAATGCTGCTTTATCTATTCTCGTAGATGAAATCCAGCTATTAGCAGGGAAGTTTCCTTTCTAATAGCTGGATTTTTTATTTAGTAAAACAATTGGAAGTTTATCCTCATTTAGAAAGGAAAAAAAACTATGATTATTCAATCGATACAAGTGCAAACAGAAGTTTTCCCTTTAAAAAAACCATTTAAAACAGCTCTTCGAACAGCTACCGAAATCGAGAACGTTTTTGTTTACGTTCAGTTGGAGGATGGAATCGTCGGAGTAGGAGCTGCAGCACCAACACTAGCTATTACCGGAGAATCGAAGGAAAGTATTGAAACGATTTTAAAGTCGGTTCTTACACCACTCTTAGTAGGAAGGGATATTCAAAATATCAATGAAATCTCCCTATTAATTGAGCGCTCTTGTGTGGCAAATACAAGTGCAAAAGCAGCTATGGAGATAGCGCTATATGATGCACTTTGTCAGCATCTTAATCTCCCACTCTATCAATATCTTGGGGGAAGAACGAATCAATTAAAAAACGATATGACTGTCAGTGTTGGAACAGTGGATGAAATGTGCCGTGATGCTAGTCAAAGCATCAAGGACGGATTTTCCACTTTGAAAATTAAAGTTGGAAAAGAGGGGGCAAAGGATGTTCAACGAATTATGGCGATTCGAGAAATAGTCGGCAATGATGTTGCCATTCGTGTAGATGCGAACCAAGGGTGGACCCCAAGACAAGCCGTTTCTATTATCCAAGAATTGGAACAGTTGAATGCCAATTTAGAGCTAATTGAGCAACCAGTCAAAGCAGGTGATATTGATGGACTGAAATTTGTGAAGCAGAATGTCAAAACACCAATTATGGCTGATGAAAGTCTTTTTTCTCCGGAAGATGCAGTTCGCCTAATTAAAGAAGAAGCAGTTGATCTTCTAAATATTAAGCTGATGAAAACAGGGGGAATTAGAAGAGCAATGCAAATAGCAGATATTGCTGAACGAGCAAATATTCCTTGCATGATTGGAAGTATGATGGAAACTTCTGTCTCCGTAATTGCAGCAGCGCATATTGCAACTGCTCATCCAAATATTCAAAAAATCGATTTAGATGCTCCACTTTGGTTAATGAATCAAGAGTTTGATGGCATTGAATTTATCGGGGATGAAGTCCATTTATCATCTCTACCTGGTTTAGGGCTTAACCGAAGATTATCAAAAAGTCTTCGTTAAAATATGGAGAGGAGTTTTACGATGAAAAAAACAAAAAATTTAATTTTGAGTTTATGTGTTGCAGGTACATTACTTTCCACAATGACAACCCAATCTTTAGCAAAAACGCAAGAAGAACTTACTCCAGGTGAGACAGCCTACGTAGATGTGTCTGTTTCAACGCAGTGGACAACAAATGGTAGATTCCAAGTTAGAGATATTGATGCACCATCTTTAAGTAATCCAGTTGATCCGCGCCAATGGTCTGCTAATATGGAAGATACTGAAACTCGACGATGGCTAACAAGTTATCTTGAAACACAAGCAGTATACGGTACAAAAGTAACCATTTTAGAAGAGTCGGGTGACTGGGTGAAGGTAGCTGTGGATGGGCAACCTACTCCACGTAACGAACTAGGCTATCCTGGTTGGATGCCAAAAAGACAATTAACTACAGATGATCGATTAGAGAAATATAAGGATACCCCATTTATTATGGTATCAAGTCAAACAGCTTGGTTATATGATGGAAAAGCACTAAATCACAAGTTTATGGAAATTAGCTTTAATACACGCTTACCTGTAGTGAAGGATTTTGGGAATGTCGTGATGGTTGCAACACCAGATGATGGGAATAAATTTATTAAAAAAGCAGATGTGGCAGTATATCAAAATGAAAATCAATTTCCTAAAGCAACACCTGAAAATTTAATCAAAACAGCGAAACAATTCTTAGGATTACGCTACCTATGGGCTGGCGTATCAGGTTTCGGATTTGATTGCTCAGGATTTACATCTAGCTTATTTAAGTCATTTGGTGTAACAATTCCACGAGATTCAGGACCTCAATCTAAGGGTGGGATAGAAGTCAAAAAAGATGAAATCCAACCTGGTGATCTTTTATTCTTCGCAAGTAACAACGGAACTGGATCTGTACATCACGTTTCAATGTATATTGGAAATGGTTTAATGATTCAAGCGCCAAATGCGGAACGAAGTGTGGAAATTATTCCATTAAATACAAAAGGGTATATTGAAGAGTTTTCTGGTGCTCGCCGTTACTGGACAGAGTAATCAAAAAAGAAAGCTATGAACAAATGAATTGTTCATGGCTTTCTTTTTTATTTAAAAGTGTATAAATGAATTATTTCTTATAACATAATTCCACGTGTGTACATTTCTACTTTTGTATGAATTTCAAATGGGATACTTGGAAAGTCTTTTTCCCAATTCAACTTAGCCCACGTTTTAGGATGATAAGCCATTAAATTTCTACCAACTCCTAAAGCATCACAATTCGCATCTTGAAGTTTGTTAATCACTTCTCTCATTTCTTTTTCTATATTGTCTGCAATCTGTTTTTCTATTTGTTTTTTCTTTTTATCTTTTAATAAATTTCCACCTGTATATTCAGTTAAATTAATTTTAATCTTCATATCCATCGTTACTTTTGGTTGTCCGTTTTTTACATTAACTTGTAATTTTCTTTTTATGTTTTTTACTTTAAAAGAAATAACCTCTTTTTTATCATTCAATTGTTCAGATAAATTCATTACATTGCCTATTTTTCCTTGCAATAATAATAATAGCTTGGATTGTTGCTCGTTTAATATTTTTCCAGAAAATTTAGTATCATGTAATAGGCCCACACCTTTAATTTTAATCGTTTCATCATCTATCTTTTCTAAATAAGGTAAGGCAAGGTCATAACCAGGATCATCCATTTTTTTATAGATTGTCTGTTGTGTTTCTATTGGAATTAAAGAAAGTTTTTCGGCACTCGAAAGCATTTCCGTCAATGATTCACTGATTAAAATATCTTTGTAAGTTTTCATTTCGAGAATACTCGATGCCTGTCCTTTTACAATGGCTACACGTGAGGTTAGGGAGCTCCTTATATAGCGAAAAAAATTATCAAAGTAAGGATATAAATTGTTCTTTGCAAGATCTTCGCCTATAAGCATGACAAGCAGTTTGTTGGCAGAAAAATTACCAGGTATTTGATAATCAATATTTTGCCTTGCATCTATAACAGAAAATCCATTATCACTAACAATATAATTAATTGCTTCGGCTTGGCTACCTTTAGATACACTAGTCCTAATGCTAGCTGTCGTTTTAATATTATCTTTTGGAAGCTGGTCTATTGCAAGGCTTAGTACAAGTGCTGAGTCTTTTAATGAGTGTTGATCCCAGCATCCAGTTAAAAAGAATACGAGTAATAATGTAATAGAAAGAGACTTTTTCATGTTAGTTCAACTTCCTTACTTTTTATTTTAAAAAGAAGGGATATGATTAATGTCAATAAAGGAATGACAACTATAAAAATAATACTAGCGAAGTTGAAAATATCTAATAGTTTCTCCATGAAACTATAAGTAACAGGTAGAAAATTTCCAATTAAAAATATTAATGAACAAATTACAAGTATGGATAAAGTTCGATTTTTATTAATTTTTAGTAAGTTAAGAATACCGATATTCGCCAAAAATAAATAAACGACATAGGACGAAGCGATCAGTACAAACCAGATTGAAAGGAATAGTAAGTCAAGTCGCTCTAAAACATGAAAAAAAGTTAAAGTTTTATATAAATAAATGGTCGGTTCTGGGATTAACTTCAGTTCTTTTGAACTAAAAAACCCTGTACATAAAATAACAATAAATAGATAGATAAATGTAACAAAAAGTGCAGAAATAATAGAGCTATTGATTTTTTTTCTATGATGGGCCTTAACAAAAGGATAGACTACTAACAAACTTACAAACCCTTCTGACATAAAAATTGAATGATAGCTACCCTTTACGATCCCTGTAATATTTGTATTACCAATCGGTAGTAAATATTGCCAGTCTACATCCTTATATGCACTGAGGCTAAATAAAAAAATAGTAAATATTACCCAAAAAGCTAACTGATAAAATCTAGTTAATGTACGAATACTCTCTTTCCCTAAATAAATACCAATCATCATTAATAAAAGTAATATGGCCCAAGTAGGAGTGTTTGAAAAAACCCATTTGCCAAAGCTACCAATATAAAATTGACTAATAATTAAACTTGTAAAAATAAAGTACAAAATATAACCAACAATTAAAATTCCACCAATCCACTTTCCAAAAAAAAACTTACAAATTTCAAAGATTGTTAAATTAGGAAAACGCTTAAGCAAGAGTGAATATAGAAAAATAATACTGATCGAAAAAACACCAGAAAATAAAACGGAAATCCATCCATTATGCTTAGCATATTTAAATAAAATTGTCGGAAGTGTAAAAATGCCAATATTTAAATGTGCAACGACCATAAAGAAAAATAATTGAAAGGATGTAATTGTCTCATTTTTACTAATTTTCATCTTTCCACCCCTTAGTTCCTTTTGATTGCACAGTATCAGTTGGTAAAGCATTCGTTGGTCGTGTTTTCATTTTCCAAAAAGGTACACGAATAAGTGTATCCTTCATATCTTTTAGTCGAATCGGAGCAAAGGGAGAAAAATATGGTGTGCCAAACGATTCGAGCTTTACTAGGTGAATCATAATAACAGTTAGACCAAATATAATTCCTACAAATCCATAGATTGACGCTAATATAATCATTGGAAAACTTACTAGTCGAAGAGAAAAGCTCATTTCATGAACAGGGACAACAAATGAAGCAACTGCTGTGATTGCAATTACAACCGTCATCGTATTTGAAACTAAATTAGCTTCAACAATTGCTGTTCCGATAACAAGACCTCCAACAATTCCAATGGTTTGAGCAATTGGGCTTGGTAGACGAATAGACGCCTCCCTTAGTAATTCTAATGTTAATTGCATAATTAAAGCTTCGATAATAGGAGGGAATGGTACATATTCAATACTATTGCGAATAGTTGTTACTAATTGATATGGAAGAACTTCATAACTGAATGACACGATCGCAATATAAATTGCCGGTAAACAAATACAGAGAAAAAAACTAAATAGTCGAATTAATCGTAAAAACGATCCAATTAACATCCTTCCGTTATAGTCATCCGGGCTTTGAAAAAACATAAAAAATGAAGCAGGCACAATCGCAGATGATGGACTTCCCTCTACTAAAAGTGCGATTTTCCCGTCATAAAGATTAGCAACTACCCGATCAGGCCGTTCTGTTTCTAATAATTGTGGAAATGGAGAAAATGAATTATCCTCAATTAATTCTTCTAATTTTCCTGGAGTTAAATTATTTTCAAGTTGAATAGATTCAATGCGTCCTTTTACATTTTGAAGAATATCTTTATTTACGATATTTTCTATATATACAACACCTACATTCGTACCAGGATCTCCGACTCGTATAATCTCTATTTTAAAATCAGCGCTTCTAATCCTATTTCTCAAAAAACTAATGTTTTTACTTAAACTCTCAACAAATCCATCATGTGAACCTGTTACAATTTTTTCGTTATCAGGTTCATTTGATGCCCTTCCCTCAAATTCGCCGGTTTCAATAATAAAAGCTTCATTAGAACCGTCAGTTAATAAAATGGTACTACCATTAGTAAGAGCAGACTTAATTTCATCTAGATTAGGAGTAGAAGTAATAGTTGAAACTGGAAGATCAGTCAAAATATGACCCTTTTTTATGTTAATAAGGACCCTAATAATATTTTCATTGATAAAATCTTTATTTGAAATCGTATCAATAAAAGCAATACATAGTGGTTTATTATTGAAAATAATCGTTCTAGATTTAAAATCAAATACATTTGAAAATTCGTCTTGTAATTTTTCTAAATTAATTTTAAGATCTTTATGGATGGAATTAGTTACTTCATTTTTCAATATTTTTCCACCTCCAGTAAACATATCATTTGTTAATTTAGTAAAGATATTCATTCATGAAGATTCATACTTTTTTATTTGAAATGAATGGAGAGTAGTATTGGTGTAAGAAACAAATAGCCCCCGCAAAAAAGAAGCAGGGGGAGTTTGCTTAGCAATATTTGTGATTCAAATAATCTTAAGCTACTACGTATTAAGTATATCAATTTCAAATTTAGGTTCAATTGTCATTTTTGGATAATCTTTTCTCCAATTTAGAGATTCCCAAACTTTCGGATGCAATGCTTTTAATTCCTCACCAATACCGAGAGCGTCTGAATTTGCTGATTGCATGGTCTTAATTGTTTCCAATGCCATTTTGTCAAAGTGTTTATTTAGAATTTTTTCCATTTTAACGTAATCAGGCTTTAACTTATGACCTTCTTTACCAATCTCAAAAGCACTCACTTGTAATTTTACTCGTACCTGGATTTTTGGTGATTTTTTTGATCTGGTAGAAACAATAATTTTTGAAAAGTTTCTTTTGACGGTAAATCCAAAATTATTTTTGTCAGCAGTTTTAGAATAGGACTTTTCACCATTTTCGCCAGATATATTTCCAGTAAATCTTTCCAAGTTCCCAGTAAATCTTTGTCTTCCAGTGTTCCCGCCTTCTAATAACATCATTAGTTTTACTTGATCACGATCAAGTGTTTTCCCAGTAGGTTGACCATTACGGTATAATAACGCACCATTTAATTCCAAGTCCGAATTTATTGGACTTAACATAGGTAATGCTAAATCACACAAAGGTTCATCCTTTGATTGTATAAAGTTCATCATGGAGATTGTTGGAATCGTTTTATTTTTTTCCATTGAGACAATAAACTCATTCAAGTCTTTTGAAAATTCTTTATTAGGCTCTGAAGCGGTTTCAAATACTTTCGAAAGATCTCCATCTATTACAATCAAAGGTGTGTTAATGGATGAATAGGGTGCTCCTAGTAAAAAATCAAGCTCTGAAATAGGATCAGTTGAAGCGAAATTTTTACTTATTAAATAAACTCTAGTACTAATTCCTATAAAGGGTGATTGATCGGTATACTCCCATTGGCCAATTGCTTCAGCTAATGTAGGTCCTTTAAGTTCTTTCACTTCCGAATGAGACTCCCCAGTACCTTGCCCTGTGCTTTTAAGCTTGGAAATTAGAAAAAATGCTCCGACTTCACCGGTTTTTTCATTAAGATCAAAACCATTTACATCAACTAAATGAAGTTTCTTTAAGTCCAGTCGATCCCAACAGCCTGTTAATAGTGGCAACAGTAGTAGTAAAATTAAGGATTTTTTCATTTGTTCGCCACCTTTTCTTTTACAAATGAAATTAGTAGAAGTACTGTTGGAACTGCCAAAATCATGATAGCTGTAGATACATCATGATACTCTGAAAATTTCGGAATCCACTGTCTCTCAGTAAAGAATGTACCTGCCACAAAGCAAAGTAGTGCTATTAACCACACTAAGAGTGAGTGATGACGGATTTCTTTTCTACCGATAAATGCTAAGTAACGAGCAGATAAAAATAAGTAAATATAAGCCGTTACTAATGTCACTGATAACCAGATGGTGATAAATAAAATATCAAAACTTTGTACAACTGGCCATCTAAACTTGCGAAGAATAAAGACCATCGGCTCAGGGATATGATTTAATTGCTTTTCACTAAAGTTGTACGTCACAATAAAGGCAATAAACACGTAAAATAATGTCGTTACCCCATTAGCAACTGACATGGCGACTAAAATGTTTTTCTTTTTTTTACTTTTTACATATGGAAATACGTACAGAAGAAGTTCGTATCCAGCAAATGCCCAAAATGCAGGGATAGCACCTTTTAAAATTGGAGCAATCCCATGCGTACCGATTGGTAGAAAGTGACGAATGTCTCCATTTCCAAACCCACTAATAAAAATAATGACAAAACATACTAGAAACATGGCCATTATAGACTGTGTAATGGTAGATATTGAACGAAGTGTTGAAGATGCAATATACCCTGTGATTAACACCATTAAGCCGATTAGGACGAACCAAGGTGTTTCAAATAATAACCATCGATTAATGACATCCGCATAAGTAACAATGATCGTTAAACAAGATTCTGCACAGTATGCTGCAAAAAGTAAGTTAATAAGCAATCCTAATGGTTTTCCTACAATTGAAGCAATATACTCTTGCAGTGATCGAGCGGGATAAGCTTTTCCAAGTTGATAGACAACAAGGATTCCGATTTGAGCTATTATTCCTCCAATAATAAGAGACATCCAAGAGTCATAGCCCGATATTTTAGACATTTCATAAGGGATTGATAATACACTGACACCTACTTGGTTCAGTATAACGAGACAAATCAGTTGATTAATTGAAATCTTTTTTAATTGAATCACTCAGTCTCCCCCTTAGTATTTCCCATTCTAATTTCGTCTTTAGCCATACTTTCTATTGGACGTTTTTTCATGCTTTTAATAGGTGCTCTAAAAATCGTATCTTTAATCGTATCGCCGTTAAACCAATTGTAAAAATAAGGGATGCCGAATGTATTCATACGTGATAAGTGTGTCAAAATCAACAAATATGATATTTCTAACCCGATCAGTCCGAAAAGTGCCGACATGATGATAAAAGGATACGCTAATAAACGAGCTGTGTTACTCATTTCATACGAAGGTATTATAAATGAAGCAATTGCTGTAAGTGCTACTATAACGACCATCATATTTGAAATTAAATTGGACTGAACAACAACTGTTCCAATTACGATACCACCCACAACACCAATTGATTGGCCTACAGGATTTGGTAACCGGACAGTTGCTTCTTTTAAGACCTCAAGAATTGCTAGCATTGTGATAGCTTCTAAAACAGGCGGCATGGAAACGTATTGCATAGAGCTTTGCAAAGTTAATGCAATTTCTAATGGGAGAATTCTAGGGTCGAATGTAACTAGAGCAACATAAGTTCCAGGTAAACTAATTGCAAGAATAAAACAAAAAATACGTAGAAATCTTAGTACACTACCAAATAACCAACCAACTTGATAATCATCTGGGCTTTGAAAAAAAGCCCAAAAAGAAATAGGAACCATTGCACATTCTGGTGCGCCATCTGTTAAAAATCCAATTTTCCCATCCATTAAGTAAGATTTTATTCTGTCTGGTCTTTCAGTTACGAGCATTTTAGGAAAGAGAGAAAACTTTTTATCTTGGATGAGTTCTTGAAAAAAACCAGGTGCTTCAATGTAATCAGTATCAATATGAGTAATTCTACGTTCGAATTCCTGTAAAACAACTTCATTTGCTAGAGACTGCAAATAAATAACGGCAACGTTCGTGTTTGACCTACGTCCAACTTGATAATTCTTTATCACTAAATCTGGAGTAGCAACTAAGTTTCGAATAATATTAAGATTTGTATTCAAGTTTTCATTCAAAGCTTTGTGAGAACCACGTAAAACTCGTTCATTAATTGGAATGTTCACTGAGCGCTCTTTAATTAGTTCAGTTCTAAGTAAATAGAGCTTTTTATCGCCTTCAATTTGGAGAGCCGTTTTTCCTTCAACAAGAGCATTTACGGCAACCGATAGAAGTTCGGTTTCATTGTAATCCAGAATGGAAACGGCTTCACGTACACTGCCATTTGTGTTGTTAAGTAAAGGACGAATAATAAATTCTTGTACCGATTTATCATCAATCATAGTATTCAAATAAAATAACCGATAATGTCGGTCACCGCTTCCGAAATCACTGAATTTGAAGTCAGCGCTATTAAACAGTAATTCCCGAAGCGATTTTTCGTTTTTCTCTAAATCTCGGTCAGCTATCATTAAAGGAGCATCCCTTTCCCGAACAGGTAATTTTATCCTATTTTTCCCACTAAGCTTATTACTATTCTGTATTTTAGAAGTCGTTAAATTACTGCTATATTATACATAAATCCAACAATGTAACGTTTTACTGTACGTTTTTGAAAGATTCACATATAATACAAATAGAAGGAGGGTGAAACCATTGGGATTGTCTATAAAATTGGAGAACTAGCAAAAGAAGTAGGAGTGTCTAAGCGCACAATAGATTATTATACAAATCTTGGATTACTTGAACCTGAGCGTTCGGAATCTGGACATCGTTTTTATAATGAAGCTTCTTTAGAAACTTTAAAATTTATTGAGCAATGTAAATCAATGCACTTGCCACTCCAAGAAATAAAAGAAATTTTAGATAAGAAAAAAACAATTTTCGAAAGTCAGAGTATTGCGCCTCTAACAGAGGAAGTAACGGTTCATATGAATCAGTTACAAAGTGAATTATCACAATTAAAATTTTTACTAGAAAATTTAAGTGAGGATCAGAAACTTAATATTTTACGTCAACTAACGTCACAAACATCAGAATTAATTCAGACGTTATTGTCATTTATTCTTTAAAAGGAGAGAATGTAAATGTTTTTTCACCCTTTGGATTTCCTAATTTTGATTGCCTTTGGATTATCGATTTGGGCACAATTTAAAGTGAAATCAAGTTTTAATCACTGGGCTGAAGTGCCAGCATCTGGAGGATTAACCGGAGCTGAAGTAGCAAGACATCTATTAAACAATAATAATTTACCTAATGTACCGGTGGAAGTAGTGCCTGGAAGATTATCAGATCATTATGATCCGATGGCAAGGACAGTTCGCTTATCTGAAGAAGTTTACTATGGTAAATCAATCGCATCAGTGTCTGTTGCAGCTCACGAAGTAGGTCATGCAATACAGCATGATACTTCGTATGGCTTTTTAACACTTCGTCACCGAATTTTTCCAATTGTTAACATTGCATCAGGAGCAGCGCCGTTACTATTGCTAGGAGGATTTTTACTTCAAGCATTTTCTTTAATTGGAGTAGGGATTTTACTTTTTTCAGTAGCAGTAGCATTTCAATTAATTACTTTACCAGTTGAATACAATGCTAGTTCGCGAGCGAAGAATTTAATGCTAGCATCAGGTATAATCCATGACACGGACAGAAAAGGTGTAAATAAAGTACTAGGAGCTGCTGCACTTACGTATTTAGCAGCGACCTTAATTTCAGTTTTAGAATTAGTAAAATATTTATTCATATTCTTCCAAGGCCAAACTGAAGAAGAATAAAAATAATCAAAAAGATGATTTTGTGAACCATACAAATTCGTCTTTTTTTTTGTACTTTAAAAAAGTATAAATTGGCAGCGGAGAAGAAAAAAAGACGTAGTTTCCAATTTTAGGAATTTTATGCACGAAATCTATAGATATAGGCACAAGCTGTGACATGGAGGGCGAAATCTAATGATTCACGCGAAAGCCAGGTGCTTTATGCACGAAACCTATCCATTTACGCACAAAATTCATTGATTTATACACAAAATCCCTGGATTTACGCACGAAACCCACTGATTTACGCACAAACCCACCGATTGCAGAGCCTGCCAATTATCATATCAACAAAAAAATCGATATATCAACAAAAACCAGTACTATATCAACGAAAACCACCGCTTTATCAACAAAGTTCACAGCTTTATCAATAAAGTACACAAAGTGTTCGCTTTTTCCAAGTATGAAGCCATTAGAAGATCATCTAATGGCTTTTTTGAAAGATAGCAATTGAGGGGTACCACGGTTCTAAAAACTGTGGTATTTTTGCGGATGTACTCTAAGTAAAATAGGACCGGGCTGTTTTTTTTTGCACGGTTTTCTTTATTTGAAAATATTAAATTTGAAATGATAAGTATGTTTAAAATTTCAATGTCTAAACTAGTAAATAGATTTTAAAATTGGAAGTTTATGTATTTTTAGTAGCCTTGGCTTTTTTATCATATTAAATGTAGTACAATTAAGTGGTTAAAAAAATGGGGGAAAATTATGACTCTTTCTGCAATTGAACATTTTTTAAATACATACAAAGATTATGCAGCCATACTTAGTATTTTAATCAATGTTCTAATTAGTATTGTTGGAATAATACCAGCTTGGTTCTTGACTGCAATCAATATTAAAATATTTGGTTTTACGGATGGATTTTTAATTTCTTTCACAGGTGAATTAATCGGTACATTAGTATCTTTCATTTTGTATAGAAATGGTTTGCGAAAAAGATTTAACCGTGATGTAAGTAAATTTAAACTATTAAATAAACTATTAAGTTTAGAAGGAAAAGAAGCTTTTTACGGTGTGTTATTGATACGCTTTATTCCATTTATTCCATCTAGTTTGATTACTTTATTTGCTGCACTCGGAAAGATCACATGGTCAAGCTTTATTGTTGCTAGTTTTTTTGGGAAGTTGCCTGTCATCTTATTTGAATCGTATTCGGTCAATCAAGTGTTAGAATTCACTTTATTCGGCAAAATCATTTTAGGATTATTGCTCATTGCCTTACTGATCTATTTTTATAGAAAGCGATTTAATGTATTTTTGAAAAATAAATTTTAATATTGTCTAAAAAGCTCAATCCTATTTTTATTAGGGGTTGGGTTTTTTTTGTTGTTACTTGCTTAAAAATGTTGTAATAATCATGAAACAGATACCGTTAACACATACATAAACATGTCTAAATTAATTTAAATTTACATATATTGAAATACCTCAATTTTGAAAGAGCATTCCATTTAGGAACAGAAGGAATCGTTCTTATTTTGAACATCGCTTTTCTTATAAGGAGGGAAAAAGAAAATCTGGGAAAGCCAAAACATATTAGCACAATCGTAAAAATCGCTTTCTTTAAGTAACTATGTAGCTACTAGGAGGGTGTTATCGGTGAATAGAGTTTCGTTAAATGACTTATCGAAGAACTTTGATGAAGTAAATCCTGGTTTATCGAATCGCGAAGCGTTTGAAGAAGCACATAGATGTCTTTATTGCTATGATGCGCCGTGTATTAAGGCGTGTCCAACTGGGATTGATATTCCATCATTTATTAAGAAAATAGGTTCGGGAAATTTAAAAGGATCAGCTAAAACGATTATGTCATCTAATCCAGTTGGCGCAAGTTGTGCTCGAGTTTGTCCAACGGAAGAGTTGTGCGAAGGTGCATGTGTGCTCAATCACTCTACCAAACCAATCATGATAGGGAATCTACAACGTTATGCAACAGATTGGGCAATAAAAAATAATCCAGTATTATTTAAGGCTGGACAAAAGAATGGCAAAAAGGTCGCAATCGTTGGTAGTGGTCCTGCTGGCTTAGCTGCAGCTCGGGAACTCGCTTTACTAGGTTATGAAGTAACGATCTATGAAGCGGAAGATTATGCAGGTGGATTAAATCGATACGGAATTGTTTCGTTCAGATTACCGAAGAAAATATCAAGTTGGGAAGTTCAACAAGTAGAACAGTTAGATGTAAAAATTCATACGAATACTAGAGTTGGATCGGATATATTAGCAAATGAATTAGTAGAAAACAATGATATGGTCGTGCTAGCCATAGGTATGGGGAAAGTACCGATGCTTGATATAGAAGGGGAAGATTTGAACGGAGTATATGATGCGATTGATATTGTAAAAGAGACAAAATCGGGTGAATTAACAGATCGTTTTATTGATAAAAACATCGTTGTAATAGGAGCTGGAAATACCGCAATTGATGCAGCGACATGTTCTGTTCGTTTAGGCGCAGCTAATGTCAAAATTTTATATCGCAGGACACAAGCAGAAATGAGCGCTTATCAATTTGAATATGATTTTGCAAAGCAAGATGGTGTAGAATTCCGATGGCTAACTTTACCGATAAGAATAATAGGTAAAAACGAAAAAGTAATCGCACTTGAATGTGTTCGTTTGGAATTAGGTGATGTAGGAAAAGACGGTCGCCGTCAACCTGTACTTATACCAGACTCAAATTTTACGATTCCAGTAGATGGGGTTATTAAAGCGATTGGTCAAACACGCTATAAAGATCTAATTGAACAATTTGAATTAGAACATAATGATGGAGTCGTAAAAGTAAATTCAGAAACTTTTCAAACATCGAATCCGAAAGTGTTTGCTTGTGGTGATGTCATATTCGGAAAAGGGCTAGGTGAAGCAATGGTAGTGACTGCTGCACAGCAAGGAAAAGAAGTAGCTTATGCTATTCATAAACAGCTAAATATTTAAAGGGAGGTTTTCTTGCATGGCAGATTTACGGATTAATCTTGCGGGCATACAATCACCTAATCCATTTTGGCTAGCTTCTGCACCTCCGACAAATTCGGGGTATCAAGTACAACGGGCTTTTGAAGCTGGGTGGGGAGGGGCAGTATGGAAAACATTAGGTGAACCGATTATTAATACCTCCTCAAGATTTGCGGCTACTAACTTCAACGGACAAAGAGTAGCCGGCTTTAATAATATCGAACTGATTAGTGACAGACCTCTTGAAGTAAATTTAAAAGAAATTTATGAAACGAAAAAGAAATTTCCAGACCATGCGATTATCGCCTCACTTATGGTGGAACCGCAACAATATAAATGGCATGAAATCGTAAAAAGGGTAGAGGATGTTGGAGTTGACGGTTTAGAGCTAAACTTTGGCTGCCCACACGGTATGGCAGAACGAGGAATGGGCTCAGCATCTGGTCAAGTCCCAGAACTAGTAGAAAAACAAACTTTTTGGGTAAAAGAAGTCGCAAAAACACCAGTCATTGTAAAGTTAACGCCTAACATTACTGATATAACCGTGACTGCGGAAGCAGCAGTAAGGGGAGGAGCAAATGCAGTTAGTATGATTAATACAATAAATAGTTTAATGGGTGTAGATTTAGATTCTTGGAATACGATTCCACATGTTGCAGGAAAAGGAGCACATGGAGGATATTGTGGACCGGCCGTTAAACCAATTGCATTAAATATGGTTGCAGAATGCGCAAGGAATCCACGTATTAATGTACCAATTTCAGGTATTGGAGGAATCTCAAATTGGCAAAACACAGTAGAGTTCTTGCTAATGGGAGCGACAGGCGTTCAAGTTTGCACAGCAGCAATGCACCATGGGTTCCGAATTGTTGAGGACATGATTGATGGATTAAACAATTACTTAGACGAAAAAGGAATTTCATCCGTAATGGATCTTGTAGGTAAATCAGTTCATAAATTTTCTGATTGGGGAAATTTAGATTTAAATTATCAAATAGTCGCTAAAATTGATACTGATGTGTGCATTAACTGCAATAAATGCCATATAGCTTGTGAAGATACCTCTCACCAATGTATTGATATGTTAACAAATGAAAATGGAAAGTCATACTTAAAGGTACGGGAAGAGGACTGCGTTGGATGTAACTTATGCGCTATTGTTTGTCCGGTGGAAGGTGCCATAAATATGGTAGAAGTAACAAGTGAACACTCTCCGATGACTTGGAATGAACGAGAACAGGCATTAAATAGACTAGCGCGTTCTAATCAATATTCAATTTTAAAGGGGGGAAGGAAAAGAAAATGAAGAAGATTATTCGAAATGGAACAATTGTGACCGCTACAGATACTTTTAAGGCTGATATTTTAATAGAAGAAGATAAAATTTCAACAATTGGCCTAAATTTAGAAAGTACAGATGCTGAAGTAATTGATGCAACAGGTAATTATATTTTTCCTGGAGGTGTAGATCCCCATACGCATTTAGACATGCCATTTGGAGGAACAGTCACTAAAGATGATTTTGAATCTGGAACAATTGCTGCAGCTTTTGGAGGAACAACAACAATCATAGATTTTTGTTTAACAAACAAAGGAGAACCACTTCAAAAAGCAATCGAAACATGGCACGAAAAATCAACTAATAAAGCAGTCATCGATTATAGTTTTCACTTGATGATCGGAGAAATAACCGATGATGTTTTAAATGAGTTACCTAGAGTGATAGAAAAAGAGGGAATAACTTCATTTAAAGTTTTCATGGCCTATAAAAATGTATTTCAAGCTGATGATGCTACATTGTACCGAACTTTATTAGCGGCTAAAGAACTTGGTGCACTAGTGATGGTACATGCAGAAAACGGTGATGTTGTCGATTATTTAATAAATGAAGCATTAGCTGAAGGAAAAACAGAGCCAATTTATCATGCCTTAACTCGTCCTCCAGAAGTGGAAGGGGAAGCTACTGGAAGAGCAGCTACTTTAACAGCTCTAGCAAACTCGCAACTATATGTTGTTCACGTTACATGTGCTGAGGCAGTTGAAAAAATAACAGAAGCTCGAAATAATGGAGTTGATATTTGGGGTGAAACATGCCCACAATACTTAGTGCTTGATCAGACCATGCTTGAAAAGCCAAACTTTGAAGGAGCAAAATATGTTTGGTCTCCTCCACTTCGCGAAAAGTGGAACCAAGACGTGCTATGGAATGCATTGAAAAATGGGAACCTACAAACTCTAGGGTCCGATCAATGTTCATTCGACTTCAAAGGACAAAAGGAATTAGGACGTGACGATTTTTCGAAAATCCCAAATGGAGGACCGACAATTGAAGATCGTGTAAGCATTTTATTCTCTGAAGGTGTAAAAAAAGGAAAAATAACACTGAATCAATTCGTTGACATTACTTCTACTAGGAGTGCAAAGCTATTTGGTTTATATCCTCAAAAAGGAACAATTGCAGTGGGCTCAGACGCAGATTTAGTTATTTTTGATCCGAATATAAATCGAACACTCTCATCAAAAACCCACCATATGGCAGTCGACTATAACGCATTCGAAGGCATGGAAGTAACTGGTGAGCCAGTAAGTGTCTTAGTTCGTGGAGAATTTGTCATAAAAGATAAGCAATATGTCGGTCATGCAGGCAGTGGCCAATACTTAAAAAGAAAAAAGTACGGTGAAAAAGTTTCTAGATTAATAGAAGAGTAAGGTAACGAAGGGAATGATCAAGTACATGTCAACGTTTAAGGAATTTTTAATCGAAAGACATCAAATAGACTCTCTCCTAGAGAAAGGCTATCAGATTAAAAATGTTAGAGAAACGCTAGACGGTGCCTTTGTTGACTTTGAAAACCAAGAGGAAGAGGAGCAGTTTATCACACTTCAAATCATGAATGCTGATACCCGTAAATATTTTGGGTCGTTAATTATTAAACAGTTTGGGATCCATTTGTAGAAGAGTGGAAGCGTAAATAAAACCTGGGATTCGCAATTAAAAATGAGGGAACGCAAATAAAACCTGGGAATCGCAAATAAAACCTGGGAATCGCAAATAAAAGTGAGGAATCGCAAATAAAAATTGGGAATCGCAAATAAAAATGGGGAATCGCAAATATAAGTGAGGAATCGCAAATAAATATTGAGCGGTTTTTCAATGGAATTTACAAGGAAATTAGATTAAAATCAACCAATTTCAATGAAAAGAGATAAGATTCAACTGTTTTTAGCTGTTTTTATTAAAAAATAGGTAGTTTTGGTCCACCTCGGCAATGCACACATAATTGTATAAAAAGAAAATAGGCCATATCTATTCCATAGACAATGTTTTCGGCGAAGAAAAATTTGTACTGGAGGAATAAATAATGACCTAAAGCAATCATACACTATATCTTGATAAAGTCCAAATACTAATTTTAAATCGCATAGTATCCGTTTAGTCTAACGGAACATGCGATTTTTTTCTGTTTAAAAAAAGCTCTCCCATTAGTTAGTAACTTAAGTACTAACTAATGGAAAAGCAAAATTGAATTTAATCAAATCTACTAGTTATCATTTTCTTTCTTGTGTAGAAGTCGATTCCATCTGTTCCGTTTGCGTGAAGGTCGCC
The DNA here is from genome assembly GCF_002556365.1 of Bacillus sp. AFS002410. Classification (NCBI taxonomy): domain Bacteria; kingdom Bacillati; phylum Bacillota; class Bacilli; order Caryophanales; family Bacillaceae; genus Bacillus; species Bacillus sp. AFS002410. The sequence continues at coordinate 36,111 of NZ_NUEU01000096.1, read as the reverse complement.
GTAGAAAGAGTTTTTCCATCCAGAGAACGGAAAGAAGGCCATTGGTGCCGGAACGCCGATATTGACTCCAAGCATTCCTACTTCAATGTTTTCTCTGAAGTATCTAATACTTGAGGCACTGTCGGTAAAAATGCAAGCTCCGTTTCCGAAATCTGATTTGTTCGTTAGTTCGATTGCTTCTTTTAATGACTTCACTCGCACGATTGAAAGTACTGGTGCGAAAATTTCATCCTTCCAGATTTTCATTGATGGGTTCACGTTATCAAAAATTGTTGGGCCAATAAAATAGCCTTTTTCTTTTCTGATTAAGTCATTACGACCATCACGCAATAAGGTTGCACCTTCTTGAATTCCGCTTTCAATATATTGTTCTGTTCGATCGCGATGTTCTTTGCGAATGACTGGACCTAGGAATACATCTTCATCTAATCCATTTCCGATTGTAAGATTATTTGCTTCCTTTTTTAATTTTTCGATTAGGGGATCAGCTATGTCACCTACCGTTACAACTACTGAGCATGCCATACAACGTTCACCTGCTGAGCCGTATGCAGCTGTAATGATTTGTTTAACTGTTTCATCTAAGTCAGCATCTTGTAAAACGATACTATGGTTTTTAGCTCCAGCTAAAGCTTGAACGCGCTTACCATTGGTAGATGCAGTTTTATATACGTACTCTGCCACGGGCTGAGAACCTACAAATGAAATGGCTGGAACATCTTTGTTTTGAAGTAATTCGTTTACAATTTCATGAGCGCCATGAACAATATTAAAAACGCCTTGTGGTAGACCTGCTTCTGTGAAGAGCTCTGCTAAACGATTTGCTAGTAATGGTGTTCGTTCAGAAGGCTTTAAGATAAACGTGTTTCCACAAGCAATAGCTAAAGGGAACATCCAGCAAGGGACCATCATTGGAAAGTTGAAAGGTGTTATTCCTCCAACTACCCCAACTGGGTACCGAAACATTGCAGATTCAATATTTGTAGCTATATCAGGTAATTGCTTACCCATCATTAATGTCGGAGCCCCAGCGGCAAATTCTACGCATTCAATTCCACGTTGAACTTCCCCATATGCTTCATTATAGCTTTTGCCATTTTCAATCGTAATTAAATTTGCAAGCTCATCCCAATGCTTAATTAGTAATTGTTGATATGAAAATAGTATTCTTGCTCTTTTTGGAACAGGTGTTTTACTCCAAGAAATAAAAGCGTTTTTTGCTGCTTTTACTGCATTTTCTAAATCTGATTTAGTTGAGAGCGGTACAAATGCTAATATTTCTTCAGTAGCTGGATTTGGAACTGGGATAGTTTTTGCATTTGGCGAAGCTTCAGTCCATTCTCCATTAATAAAATTCTTTAAAACTTTTATATTTGTTTGCGTCGACATAGGATATCACCTCATACGATTATAGGTTTGAGAATGCTTTGTTTAATGTACTTACGATAAAATCAATCTCTTCATCAGTTGTAGTAAATGGAGGAGAAAGTGTGAGGATATTGTTGTAGCCAGGAACTGTATCTCCATTTTTACCGATTATTAATCCATTTGCTTTACATTCAGTTATTATTTTTAATACTAATTCAGGACTAGCTGGTTTTTTACTTTTTTTATCTTCAACAAGCTCAATTCCTGCGATAAAACCAAAACTTCGTATGTCCCCAACATTCTTATAAATTAGTAAACTATCTAATTTTTTGCGAAGCTCATCACCTAAATAAGCTGCACGTTCTATTAAATTTTCATTCTCAATTATTTCTAAGTTTTTAAGTGCAACCGCGCATGAGGCAGGATTTCCTCCGAATGTATTTACATGGCGAAAGTGATTATCTGGACCAGGTTGTTTAAATACTTCATATAAATCGCTTCTTACAGCAGTTGCTGAGAGCGGAGAGTATGCACTTGTCATTCCTTTAGCCATTGTGACGATATCGGGTTTTATGCCGTAGTTTTGATGACCAAATTGTTTTCCAGAGCGGCCAAATCCACAGATCACTTCATCAACAATTAATAAAATACCAAATTTATCACATATATTTCGAACTTTTGTTAAGTATTCGGTAGGAGGGACAATAACCCCTCCACCTGTAATAACTGGTTCCATTATGATACCCGCAATCGTTTCAGCACCTTCATAATTGATCACATCTTCAATTGCTTTTGCGCATTGGATACCACAGTCTCCATATGTTTTACCAAAAGGACATCGATAACAATAAGGTGGTGCGACATGCTGGAAGCCTGAAGAAAGAGGTTCATATTTAACTTTACGGTTAGCTTGACCAGTGGCACTTAAAGCACCCATAGAATTCCCATGATATGCACGATATCTTGAAATAAATTTATAACGTAAAGGCTCTCCATTTTGTTGATGGTATTGCCTAGCAATCTTAAAAGCTACTTCATTTGCATCAGATCCAGAATTAGAATAAAAAATACGATAATCTCCACCAAGCCACTCATTTAACTTTTCAGCTAATAGAATAGAAGGAACATTGCCTTGAGACATAGGAACGTAAGGGATCGCTTGCATTTGTTCAGCTGCAGCTTTGGCAATTTCCTCGCGACCATAACCTACATTCACACACCATAATCCAGACATACCATCTAAGTAATCTTTACCATTAATATCAGTAACTGTACTATTTTTACCTGATACTAAAACCAATGGGTTTGGATTGTGAGGGGACATATGATGCCATACATATTTTTGATCTAAATCAAGGAGCTCTTCCTTAGTTAGAGAAGTAGAATGAGTTGCTTTTACAGTTTTATCATTCACTAAAATGTCACCAACTTTCAGTATTATTATTGAAATTTCAATTTTATATCTTTATTAATTAATATTACTGAATGGACGATATTATCCTATTACGATTAGACAAATTCCAGTTTTGTGAGTTTTGAAATTAAAAAGAAGTCATTTGTTATGATGGAGGCCAATTGATAACCAAGATTAAAATATTAAGTGTAATTGAAAATACAAAAATTCCATATAAAAATAAAAAAGGGGGTGCGGGATAAGTGTATTACAGAAATCAACGCCCAAGTATGGTTTACATGATGACTAATAATGATACTATGAATCAAGTTATTGCTTTTAGTAGGAGTATGAATGGGATGCTTACTTTTATAGGAGCATACCCGACTAGCGGAAAAGGGACTGGAATAAAAGAAGTTTCCGGAGCAACCGCCAATGATGGTGTAGATCCCCTAGCATCACAAGGGGCATTAACATTAACGAAAGATGGACATTTATTATTTGCCGTTAACGCAGGAAGTAATTCTATTAGTAGTTTCATAGTAAATGAGAATGGAACTCTAACTCTTGTGGATGTGAAGCCATCGGGAGGTGAACAGCCCAATAGTATAGGGGTGTCTGGTAATCTACTCTATGTTTCCAATGTAGGTAGCCAGGCTAATAATTTTGCATCTAATATTACTGGTTTTGGGATAGATGCTAATGGACGACTTTCTCAAATCCCTGAATCCACTCACATTCTAAGTACTGCTAATGCTCAGCCTGCTCAGGTTTTATTCACACCCGATGGAAGTAAACTTCTCGTATCTGAACTCACAACAAATAGTCTAAGTATTTTTAATGTAAATAGAAATGGTACCTTGACTGGACCAGTAATAAATAATTCAAATGGAACAGGACCATTAGGCTGTCATTTTCTTTCCACAGGGATCTTATTAGTAACTGAAGCAGGCACTAATGCACTATCATCCTATTCATTAAGTGAAAATGGGAGGTTAAAAGTAGTCAGCGGATCTATACCTTCTGGATGGAAGACAGCTTGCTGGGTTATTACAACTTTGAACGAAAGATTTGCATTTGTTACTAACACTTTAAGTGGTACAATCTCAACTTATCGAATCGGTCATAACGGTGCACTGACAGTCGCCGGATATACTACGAGTACACCTGCAGGAATGACTACTGGTCTGCCAATGGATGTCGGAGTTAGTAATGATGGAAAATATTTTTACACTTTAAACGGCAATCAAGGTACTGTTTCTGTATTCCAAATTAACGATGATGGTAGTCTTGTTAGATTGCAAGTTGCTGTTTGGACACCAGAGTTATATTTTGGATCGCAAGGTTTGGCAGTTCTTTAACTCATTTTAGTAGATATTTTACATAAAGAATTGCACTTACGCAGGAGGTTGAGAAAAAAAGGAGCACAATTCATTTCAAAAAATGAATTGTGCCTCTTTAATTTTATGATTATGAAAGTTATTTCTTATGCTTGTGTGGATAGGTATGCTTACTATTAATCAAAGTACGCAAATCTCCACGAAATAACACATCTTTGAATTCCTTAAATTGAAAGGGAATAAAAGGTGCTAAATAAGGCACTCCAACTGATTTTAGAGATGCCATATATACAATCGTAATTAGGAATCCTATTGCCATACCGGTTAATCCGAAATAATAACCTATTAATAGAAATACGATTCGTAATACACTCATTACACCCCATAATCCACCAGCTGTTAGTGACATACTTGTTAAAAAACTAATACCTACAATAATCAAACTTAAAGAGTGGACTATTTTAGCATCTACAGATGTTTGGCCAACTAGAGTTGCACCAATGAGTGATACTAATAAAACAGTCGATTTAGGAATACGTAAGGATGTTTCTGAAAGTAGATCTAAAATAAATTGTAAAAAGAAAATTTCTATTGGCAACGGTAATAATGTATCTGATTGAGTTAGAAGATCTTTACTAAACTTGTGTGGAAACCAATCCTGGTGAAATTGAGCTACGGTTGCGTAAAGGCCAAGGAGTAATATAGATAGTATCCAACTGAAAAAGCGGAGAAATCTAATAATTAATCTTCTACCTTTCATGGTATATTCATCAGGTTGTTGAAAATAATGAATAAATAGAGTAGGTACAATTAAGACGTATGGGGTACCGTTTACGATAATGATTGTTCTACCTTCATACAAAGCTGATACCGATACATCTGGTCGCTCACAAGTAAATACTAAAGGAAATAATACTTTTTTTTCTTCTAAAGCATCTTCTATAACCCTAGCTTCGAGTAAGTAGGTTACATCGATCTTTTTAATTATCCTCCTTGTTTCTTCAAGGACATTTTTATCTACAAATTCTTCAATATAGACGATTGCAACATCTGTCTTTGATTTTGTTCCAACTGACATGCTCTCAACAGTAAAATCTGGAGTTTGGATCAAACTCCTAAGAAGATTCACATTTACTTTTAATTGTTCATTAAATCCAATTAATGATCCTTTTCCTGTCCTCTGAGTATCTGGTTCTGATAGTGCTCTTATTTGCCAATCAGCTGAATCTGCTAAAATACCTTGATCAAATCCATCAATTAAAACGAGTGCCTTCCCTTTTGTTAATGCCAAAAATATTTCATTAAATTCAGTGACAAGTCTGGCATCAATGATTGAAACTTTTTCTGAAACAATTGATTCCAAATTCCTTATATTGGATAGTCCCTGCAATGGTTTTAGAATATTTTCCTGTAAATTTATCGTATCAGTAATTCCATCAATATAAAGAATAGCTGCATCACGAACCACATCAATTGTAAATGAACGTATTTTTAAATCGGATGATTTATTAACGGCTTCTTCTATTTGTTTAATATTTTTATGCAAACTGATCGATAAAGTAGTTGATGTAGATTCGTTCATAAAGTCACTCCTAAATTAAGCAAATAATTAGGTTCATATTAGAAAGAATTACCTAAAAGGAATGAATGTAAACTATATTTATAGTCGTATTTATGGGATTCTAAAAATATAAATGTCACTAATTTGAGATTAATATAATATAATTATTGATTATCCAATCACCTATATGAAATTTTTTCAAAATATTCGATAACGAATTTCTTAAAATCTTGAGCTGCTAAAGAAATATATCTATTTTTTGACCAACCAAGACCAATCGTTAACTGACACGTTGCATCATTAATTCGTATACGTTCTGGTAAATTTTCGGTAACTGTAGTCCAATCTAATACAGGCATAAACGCAACACCTAATCCTTGATTTACAAATCGTATGATTGCAAATGGCTCGTCTACCTCAAATGATACGTTAGGAATAAATCCTGCATCTATACAAAATTGATCAGTAAAATCTCTAAATCCAAAGCCAGCATTTAATGAGATAAATGTTTCATCTTTTAATTCGATTAAATCAATTGATTTTCTATTTGATAAATGATGTCCAGATGGAATAATTAAAAAGATATCTTCTTTAATTAACGGAATCCATTCAATTTCTTCATTCTCAATAGGGAGAGAAGAAATACATAAATCAATCACTCCATTTAATAATTGATTTTTCATTTCCGAAATTGGTTTAATGACTTGCTTGAAATGCACATCTGGATATTCAGACATAAAACCACTCATCAATTCAGGTAAAATTTTCGAAATTGATGAAGCTAATGTAATACTTCCTTTTTTTAAACCAGCAAGTTCCTGAACTTCTCTTTGACCTTCTTCTAACTCCATTAATGCTTTATTTACTCTTTGTAAAAACAGTTTCCCAAAATGGTTCAGTTTAATTTGACGATTATGGCGATCGAATAAAGGAACACCTAAGTCATTTTCTAATCTAGTAATTGTTTTACTTAGTGATGGTTGAGCTATTTGAAGAACTTCAGCAGCTTTTGTTATATGTTCGAGTTTTGCAACTGTTTGAAAATATTTAAGTTGAAGCAATTCCATTTTATTTGTCACCCTTCTTTACTGTTCGCATAGACCAAAAGGCATGATTATATAGTTTAATATGTATTATACATTATGCATTGCGGATTTTATAATAAAGTTGAAAAAAATATATTGGAGTTGATTAATATGAAAGCAGCTGACTTTGGATGTGCTTACAGGATTTTTAAAGAAGTTGCACAACGCATGCCATATACTTGATGATTTTAATTTTTTTAAGTAAAAAATCATTAATTTGGAGATGGGAGATATGATGCAAAAAAATGAAGATCCTCGTATCACTAGGTCGAGAAACCTAATTATTGATGCATTTACTGAACTTATAAGTGAAAAGGATTTACAAAACATTTATGTAAAAGAAATAGCGAACCGTGCGAATATCAATAGAGCAACTTTTTACCGACACTTCGCAAATAAAGAAGAATTGTATAAATACTATAGAGTTTAGAATGTTACCTTTTTTCAGTAGGGTTAGCAAACTAGGAGGATTTTATGAATTATATTCATTCTTTGAAGAAAGAATTTAAGTTATTTTTAACGAACAAAACCTTGCTGATCATGTCTTCAATTATTCTATTAATTCCTTGCTTATATGCTGGTTTTTTAGTTTACAGCTATTTTGATCCTTACGGAAAAATTAAAAATGTTCCTTTAGCACTAGTTAATAATGACAATGGAACAAGTACAAATGGAAAAGAAATAAAAATCGGTGATGATTTAGCAAACGAATTAAAGAAAAGTAAAGATTTAAATATAACAGAAGTAAGTAGCAGGCAAGCAAAACAGGCTTTAAAAGATCATAAATACTATATTGAAATTGAAATACCTAGTAATTTTTCGGAAAATGCAATGAGTGCATTGAATGCAAACCCTAAAAAGGCTGAGCTAGTTTATATTGCTAATGAAGGTTATAACTTCACAGCTGCATCACTAGGTTCATCTGTTTTAGAAAAAGTAAAAGAAAAACTTGGGGATAATGTTACGAAGGCATATACAAAATCTTTATTAAATGCTCAAAAAGAACTAGGCAACGGTATGTCCAAGTTAGCTGATGGAAGTGTGAAAATCAAAGACGGATTGAACGGCGCAGAAGAAGGTTCGAAAAAATTATCATCGGGTTTAACTAAATTTGCTAATGGAACAACTCAGTTAAATCAAGGTATGAACAAAGTTGCGGTCGGTACAAGTACTGCTGCATCAGGTTCCACTAAGCTACTTGATGGAACTGAAAAGTTTAATCAAGGATTTGGAAAAATAGCGAGCAGTAGTAGTGAATTAACAAATAGTGCACAATCATTAAGCGATCAGTCTTTTGAATTAAAAAAAGGAATTGAACAATCATTAAATAGTACAAAAATTCTATCTAGTAAAGTGACGCAAGAAAATCAATCATTACAAGAAAAAAGTAATTTATTAAATCAAGAAGCAACTAGCTATGCTAATCAAATTAATCAGTTAAATCAACAAATTAGTACTAATAAGTCAAAATTAAATCAAAGCATGGAAGACTTAAAAAATTCAATCCAAAAAGATGATTTTAATAAACAAGAAGCGATTGATTTAATTAATTCATTTGAAGCACAATTAAACAATGACAATCAAGCAGTATCAACTAAAGATTTTACTAACAAAAAAGACTCATTAATTAATCAAATTCAAGCAATAAATAATGAACAGCAATCATTATCAGATGAACTTAATCAGTTAAAATCAGACCAAGAGCAGTTATTAGCGGGAGCCAATACTTTTGCAACCGGAGAAGGACAATTTGCAAATGGCATGAAAGCATTAAATCAAGGTATTTTAGCTGGTCAATCAGGTTCAGGAAAATTATTAGCAGGCTATCGATCACTTTCAAATGGTCTAAATCAATTAGCAAGTGGAAGCAATAAATTAAATGCTACTACTTCAAAGATTTCAGTAGGGGCAAACCAACTTAACGATGGTACAGCTAAATTGGCAAACGGATTAGGATTGCTAAATAATGGGGCAGGTCAGCTTTCGAATGGTTTAACAACAGTTGATAAAAAATTAAATGAACATCAAATCTCAGTAGATAAAGCAGCAAACGCGATTTCAAATCCAGTTGACCTTGATAATTTGTCAATCAATCATGTGAAAACATATGGTGATGGATTTGCACCATACGGTCTCACTTTAGGATTGTATGTAGGATTATTCTTATTTACATCAGTTTTCCCATTATTAGATCGGGGAACAGCAAGAACTGGTGTAAGCTGGTTTTTAGGTAAATTAACTGTTGTATTTTGTGTAGGTGTATTACAAGCAGTAATTGTAGATTTATTAATGTTATTAATTGGTGTTCATGTTGAACAAATGACTAAGTTCTTCTTACTTTCAATTTTAACAAGCTGTACTTTTGGTGCTCTATTCTTGTTCATCCAAACAGCATTTGGTCATTACGGAAGATTTATTTGTATGTTTTTCCTAATCCTACAACTAACATCTTCTGGAGGAACTTTCCCAATCGAGATGCTACCAAAATTCTTTAATCACGTACATTCATATATTCCCATGACCTATTCAATGCTAGGATTTAAGTCCGTAATAAGTATTAAAGACAATGACTTATATGTGACTTGTGTTGAAACATTACTGACATTCCTAATTATTGGGTTTATCTTATCAATTGGTTATTATGTCTATCGATTTAATAAAGAAACTAAACAAAGTGAGAACCGTACGAAAGTTCATGCAGTATGAGGTTAGAGTTTAGGATAATGCGTTAATAAAAATGGCTGTCTCTTAAAGTCGATGTACTTTTTGAGACAGTTCTTTTTTGTTTCTGATTGTTAATCATCAAAAATACGAACACCTTATGTCTTTTGTTTATAAAGCTGTGAACTTTGTTCATAAAGTAGTGACTTTTGTGCATAAAATCAGAAGTTTTGTTCATAAAGCACTGGTTTTTGTTCATAAAGTGGGGTTACTACTGTTTGTCAGTTGATCTAAAGCAGTTTCAATACAGCACAAGCACGAACATTTTGTGAACACCGTTGATAAAGTTGTGAACTCCGTTGATAGATTGCTGAAACCCGTTGATATATCACTGAAACCCGTTGATATATTGTTAAAACCCGTTGATATATCGTTAAAACTCGTTGATAGATCACTTAAACTTGCCCATACACCAGCAAATTTAAATGATCTACACATATTTTACCTTCAAACATGTTTATGCTAATAATATTTCATGCAAATATGAAAAACCCGCCAGGAATTCGTAAGTCCTAGCGGGTTTTCATTGTTTTTATGAATCAAATAGATTGGCTTTCTGATATTAATTTCTTAGTACAATACTCAATAATCTCTCTTCGTTTAACCATGCCGATAAAAACTTCATTATCGTCGATCACTGGAATGAAGTTCTGATTAATGGCTCTTGAAAATAAATCCTCTATTTGTGCGTTTATTGAAACAGGAGCATAGATGTTGTGTAAGGATAGTTCATTTAAGTTTATTTCATGAGTATTTGTAAATGATAAACCTTCTGTGTTCTTTAGCTTCCACAATAAATCACCTTCGTTAAGTGTGCCAACATATTTCCCATTATCATCTACTAATGGTATAGCCGTATAACGATGGTGTTCCATTTTTTCAAGTGCTTGACGCATTGTTGAATTGATATTCATATAAACAAGTTCATTCTTTGGGGTAAAGAAAAACGCGATATTCATTTTTCATACTCCTTATTCTGTAATTTATTAGTTTTTGTTTTTGTCTTCTAATATTTTACCAATATTTTGATCCATTACAAAAACTTCAATTCGTTCACCAGTATTTGTACTAGTATCACTATGGCTTGATAATACCTTAAATCCGGTATGTTTTTCAACGATTTCTTCATATTCTTTACTGTACATTTCCCTAAGTACTTGTCGCATTTTTTTAACAAGACCTTTTCCAGTATGATGAGAAACTAAATGTTTCTCTTCCGTTGTTAAAACTCCTTTGAATCGAAGGATAATCATATCTTCAACTATATAAGTCTTTGCTTCTTGAGGACCTCTGCCAATAAGTTCTCTTTGGAACTTTATAAATGCCTCACTTAATTCTATTTCAAGTTTTTTTTTCGATGTGATCATTAATATCTCTCCCATAACGTTAATTAAAACAAAAAAATAGCTACAAGAAGAGCAATCTCCTCGAAGCTATTTATTTCAATGGAAAGTATATTGAAATATTAATAACTCGATTAAGTTTTGCTCTCTTCAAACGCTGGCGAGGTTAGCTGACGGATTCGGACTTGAAAAGTAGCCCTACCTATATTGGATTCACCCCATGTGCACTGCACGAATGGTTCCCCCGCTCGAAAATTTACGATTTAGCGATTAGCAGATTTATATTGTTGATATGTTTATAATAACGAGATAAATAAAATTGTAAAGGGGGAAAATTTAACTAAAAATTTTTTTCGTGAAAAAAACTCTTTACATGTAAAAATCATCGCCGTATAATCAAGTCAACAAAATAAATATCGGCTTAATTACGAATCATCGTAAACGGAGGAACCAATTTTTTGGGGTTAATTCTACATGAATGTAGAAGGGATGAGATACTCTTTCGCCATCCTACCCGACAGCTAACTTCGTAGGCTAAAGCGAGGGAGGTCAGTAGACCGCCTAATTTGAGCGGGTTTTTTTAATGCAATTTTTATTGCAGTAATTTTACCTGGGCAAATAAATGAGTGGGTCTTTTTATTTTGTTATAAAATGGAAAATTTTGGATATTGCATAGAAAAGATTAGGGAGACAGAACACAAAGAGAGCATAGTGCTAGCTGGGTGTTAAGTAGACCAATGAATACTTTTCTTCCAATTTCAATTAACTAAAACTTTTTTAGGTATAAACATGATTGGTTTTAAAATGTTTAAGCCTTATTTAAATTAGTTAATTTGTTGGAGGATTAGTATCCATTGGTCTTTTTTATTGCTTAGAAAACAAAATGGAAAACATTGTAACAAAAAATTTTTGCGAAAAAAGAAAGGAGAATTGCAATGATTAATGATCTAACAATGGTAGGCTTACTAGCTATCGTTTTTGCAATTTTTTGGGGTTTTACAATATTTTGCGAAAAGGCGTAAGGGGGAACTAACAAATGCTTATTCCAGCGATTATTGGAATTGTACTTATTTTATATTTAATTTTTGTACTTATTAAACCAGAGAAATTTTAGTTGATCAGTGGGAGGAATTTTTAAATGTCCATGGGAATTTTACAGGTAGTTGTTACATTGCTAATTATTATTTTATTAGTAAAACCAGTAGGTAGCTACCTTGTTAAAGTATATGACAGTGAGAAAACAGGGTTAGATCGCTTTTTTGGACCTTTTGAACGATTAATTTATCGATTAATTGGAGTTCGAGAAGATGAGAAAATGGGTTGGAAAAAATATGTTTTAGCGTTATTGCTAAGCAATTTTGTAATGTTAATCGTTTTATACGGAATTTTTAGATTTCAAAAATATTTGCCTTTAAATCCAGATCATATAGGTAATATGCCATCAGCTTTGGCATTTAATACAGCAACTTCTTTCATTACAAATACGAATTGGCAAGCTTATAGTGGAGAAAATTCACTATCGTATTTTTCACAAATGATGGGGATTACGTTTCCAATGTTTACTTCTGCGGCAACTGGATTTGCTGTTGCGATCGCATTTATTAGGGGATTAGTAGGACGACAAGATAATCTAGGAAACTTTTATGTTGATTTAGTTCGTACAATCACTCGTATACTGTTACCTCTTTCGTTTATTGTTGCTTTATTTTTAGTATTCCAAGGGGTACCACAAACTTTAAAAGGTGCTGTTGATGCGACAACAATTGAAGGGGTTAAACAAATAATTACTAGGGGACCAGTAGCGGCACTTGAATCAATTAAACATATTGGTACAAACGGCGGTGGATTTTTTGGTACAAATGCAGCCCATCCTTTTGAAAACCCAACACCATTAACAAACTTAGTTCACATTGTTTGTATGATGCTTTTACCAACTTCATTGGTTTATGCATTTGGTGTGATGGTTAAAAACAAAAGACAAGGTTGGACAGTTTTTGCTGCAATGGGGATATTGTTTATTGCGCTTTTAACGACTGTATTTGTTGCAGAGTATAATGGTACTCCTGCTTTACACGCACTTGGCATTCATGGAAATATGGAAGGAAAAGAAGTTCGTTTTGGGATATCTGAATCAGCGTTATTCACGGCAGTTACTACTGCAGCAACGACCGGATCGGTCAACAATATGCATGATTCATTAACACCGATTGGTGGAATGGTTCCACTTGCAGAAATGATGTTAAATAATGTTTTCGGTGGTAAGGGTGTTGGTTTATTAAACGGATTATTATATGTCATCTTAACAGTCTTTATTTGCGGGCTAATGGTTGGTAGAACACCAGAATTTTTAGGAAAGAAAATTGAAGCGAAAGAAATTAAATTATCTTCAATCGCGATTTTAACCCATCCATTAATTATTTTAGTTCCTACTGCTTTAGCTTTGGCATTAAAAGGACCAGTTTCTTCTATATTAAATCCAGGATTCCATGGTATGACAGAAGTATTGTACGCCATTACTTCTGGAGCAGCGAATAATGGATCAGCATTCGGTGGATTAACAGCTAATACTGATTTTTATAATATTGTCATCGGATTAGTTATGTTATTTGGTCGATATATTTCAATTATTGCTATGTTAGCAATTGCTGGATCATTTTCTACAAAGAAAATTGTTGCAGCATCGTCTGGAACATTCCGAACAGATACGCCATTATTTACAGTTATTTTAATTGCGATTATTTTAATCGTCTGTGCATTAACATTTTTCCCAGTACTTGCACTAGGACCAATCGCTGAACATTTAGGAATGTTTAAATAGTAGCAATAAAATAGAATGAGGAGATTGATCATATGGCAATTGAAAATAAACCTATTTCAAAAGAAATTAAAATACAAGCAATAGTCGATTCATTTAAAAAGCTGAATCCTCTAGTTATGATAAAGAATCCAGTTATGTTTATAGTAGAGGTCGGTACGTTTATTACGTTAATTCTATCCATTAAACCAGATATATTTGGCTTTGATACAGTCGGAAGAACATACAATATAGCCGTATTTTTTATCTTATTATTTACCGTACTTTTCGCAAATTTTGCAGAAGCACTTGCAGAAGGACGCGGCAAAGCGCAAGCAGATACTTTAAGAAAAACAAAATCAGAAACAAGTGCGAAGTTAAGACAGAAAGACGGATCTTATAAAGAAGTACCATCAACTTCTTTAAGAAAAGGAGATATCGTTCGAGTTGATACTGGAGAGATTATTCCATCTGATGGGGAGATTATCGAGGGATTAGCTTCAATTGATGAATCAGCAATTACAGGTGAATCAGCACCAGTTATTAAAGAAGCCGGGGGGGATTTTTCATCTGTAACGGGTGGTACTAGAGTAGTATCAGATTATATAATTGTTAAAATTTTAACTGATCCAGGTGAATCATTTATTGATCGTATGATTTCATTAGTTGAAGGTGCAGCTCGTCAAAAAACTCCGAATGAAGTTGCATTAACGACTTTATTAGCTGTGTTAACTTTAGTGTTCTTAATCGTCATTATGACACTTGTGCCAATTGCGAAATATTTAAATGTCTCAATTGACGTCGCAACATTGATTGCCTTACTTGTTTGTTTAATACCGACTACAATTGGTGGATTACTTTCTGCGATCGGAATTGCAGGGATGAACCGAGTCACACAATTTAATGTTTTAGCTATGTCTGGTAAAGCTGTTGAAGCAGCCGGAGATATTGATACGATGATTTTAGATAAAACTGGAACAATAACATTTGGGAACAGAATGGCGAGTGAATTCATTCCTGTTGGAAGTAAAACTGAAAAAGAAGTAACTTTCGCTTCATTAAAATCTTCTGTTAAAGATGAAACACCAGAAGGACGTTCAGTAGTTGAGTTGGCAAATAAAAATGGCCTTAGTTGGGATGAAAATGAATATAAGGATGCAGAGATTATTGAATTTACTGCTGAAACTAGAATGTCAGGTTTAAATTTAAAAGATGGAACTGAGATTCGAAAAGGAGCAGTGGATGCAGTTAAACAATATGTAACTGCTAAAGGGGGCAATATCCCGAACGAGCTTGATGAAAAAGCAAATGTCGTTGCAAAAGCAGGGGGAACACCACTTGCTGTTGCAATCAATGAACAAATTTACGGCGTTATTTATTTAAAAGATACAGTAAAACCAGGATTGAAAGAGCGTTTTGAAGAATTAAGGGCAATGGGAATTAAAACGGTTATGTGTACTGGGGATAATCCTTTAACAGCAGCAACAATTGCAAGAGAAGCAGGTGTTGACGAATTTATAGCAGAAGCTAAACCTGAAGATAAAATTGCTGCTATTAAAAAAGAACAAAATGAAGGTAAGCTAGTTGCAATGACTGGGGACGGAACAAATGATGCCCCAGCTCTAGCTCAAGCAGATGTTGGTTTAGCGATGAATTCAGGAACAATGGCTGCAAAAGAAGCGGCTAATATGATCGATTTGGACTCTGATCCTACTAAACTATTATCAGTAATTGCGATCGGTAAGCAGTTATTAATTACGCGTGGTTCGTTAACAACATTTTCAATAGCAAATGATATAGCGAAATATTTCGCTATCATCCCTGCTCTATTTATTATGGCGATCCCGCAATTAGACTATCTAAATATTATGGGATTAAATTCACCAAAATCAGCAATCCTATCAGCATTAATTTTTAATGCAATCATTATTCCTCTCCTCATTCCTGTTGCGATGAAGGGTGCGAAGTATAAACCAATGGATGCAAATAAACTATTAACTAAAAACCTATTAATCTATGGACTTGGTGGAGTTATTGCGCCATTCATTGGGATTAAAATTATCGATATGCTTGTATCTACATTGCATTTTGTTTAAGAATTGGAAATGGAGGACTTAATGTGAAATCGTTTATGATTGCGATCAGAGCATCTATTATATTGTTATTAATTTGCGGATTTATTTATCCGTTAGCTACAACTGGAGTTGCGCAAGTTATTTTTCCGAAACAAGCTAATGGTAGTTTAATAGAAACAAATGGGAAAGTTACCGGATCTAAACTTTTAGCTCAAGAATTTAAAGGACCTGAATGGTTCCATTCAAGAGCATCTGCTGCTAGATACAATCCTACTGCTTCAGCCGCAACAAATGCAGCAGTAGCGTCAAAAGAATATATTAAGGCAACAAAAAATAAAATAAATGAGTTGAAAAAAGATAATAATGATTTAGGCAATACAATACCAGCGGATTTAGTTACTACATCTGGATCGGGTTTTGACCCAGATTTATCACCTGAAGCAGTAAAGGCTCAAGTACCTAGGGTTGCAAAGGCGACGGGGTTATCTGAGGATCAATTAATCACTTTAATAAATAAGCATACAAAAGCGCGTCAAATTGGAATATTTGGTGAGCCACGTGTGAATATATTGGAATTAAACTTAGATTTAGAGAAATTGAGATAAGGGGATTATGAGTAAGTAACTCATAAGTGATTCATGAGTAATAAAAACAGCATCAATATGAAAATATGTAACTCATAGAGGGTTCATGAGTAAGTAAAAGAGCAAAAAAATGAAAAAAAGTTACTCATAAAGGGTTCATGAGTAAGTAAAAATGCAAAAAAATGAAAAAGCCTTACTCATATAAGACTGTAGTGAAAAGCAGCACTGCATTTTCAACAGCCTGCAAGGGGAGATTTATTCTCTCCTTTTTTATATAAAGAAGGGAGGGGATATCTTGAGTGACAGACAATTTCGGAGGAAAACACCTGAAGAATTACTCGAATCTATTCAGAAAATCAAAAAAGGTCGATTAAAAATCATTTTAGGTACTGTAAGTGGATCCGGTAAGACATACCACATGCTCCAAGAAGGTAATGTTTTAAAAGAACGTGGAATTGATGCTGTCATCGGATTAATTAGTGAGAGAAACCGCCAAAACACGATTGATCAAATTGGCTGTTTGGATAAAGTCTCTACCATTATTTGGGATGACGGAGGAACGATTAAACAAGACCTTGATTTGGAGGCGATTCTTGCCAGAAATCCTGAAGTTGTTCTTATTGATTCACTTGCTCATCAAAATCGACCAGGTGCAATGTTTCAAACACGTTTAGAAGATATACACTATTTAATCTCTAAAAATATAAGTGTTATTACAACGATGAATATATATGAAATAAAAGAAGTTTATGATGAAGCTGCCAAATTGACGGATGGAAAAGTAGAAGGGAGTTTTTTCGTTCCAGAAGAAACTTTAGCATTAGCAAATGAGGTGAAGTTATTAGATGTTTCACCAGAAGTTATTTTACAGAGATCAAAAGAAGATTTTTACAATAACGATGAAAGCCAAAAACGGAATCAGATATTCCATAAAAGTAACTTAGCAGTGCTTCGAGAGCTTGCACTTCGTTTCATAGCTAGTGAAGTGAATGATGAACTTGATGAATATCGAGAAAAACACGGTATAGTAGGGCCTTCAGGAGCCTCGGAGAAAATTTTAGTTACAGTTCAATATCATTGGAATGGTTCTATTTTAGTCCGAAGAGGTCAGCAAATTTCGAAAAGATTGGGTGGAGACTTACAAGTAGTATGTTTTCAACCAACTAATAAAAAATTTACTAATGATGAATTAACATTTAAACGTTCGATTATAAAGCTTGTTGAAAAGGTCGGAGGTAAATTTGAAGAATTACCATTAAATAATTCAATTGCGAGTGAAATTGTTGACTATTCAATTCGTAACAACATGACAAGTATTGTATTAGGGCAATCAAAGAGAACACGTTGGGAAGAGATTGTGAATGGTTCGATCGTAAATAAAATTTTAAGAAAATCGAAAAACATTGATGTGTTTATTGTTGCTGATCGAGCAGAAAAAGCTGGTGAAAGAGTTATTCCTACAATGCAAATAAATAAAGAAACAATGGATCCGTATCGTCGTTTAAGTCCGAAAGAGCTTGAAAACGAAATTTATAAAATTAAACGAGGTACCTTAAAAGTTTATATTGGAGCTGCTCCTGGTGTTGGAAAAACATATACGATGTTAAGAGAAGGTAATGAGTTAAAGAAAAAAGGAATCGATATTATTATAGGGCTACTTGAAACTCATGGTAGGAAAGAAACATTAGAAAAAGTAGGAGATTTAGATATTATTCCGAGAAAAGTAATCCCATATAAAGGAACTAAACTAGAAGAAATGGATACTGAGGCAATTATTCAAAGAAATCCAGAAGTAGTGTTAATAGATGAATTAGCACATACGAATGTTCCAAAGAGTAAGTTTACTAAGAGATATATGGATGTTGAAGAAATTCTCGAAGCCGGAATATCAGTTATTTCTACTATGAATATTCAACATATTGAAAGTTTAAATGATAGTGTCGAACAAATTACGGGCGTTAGAGTTAGAGAAACAGTACCTGACAATGTTCTAAGGGATGCTACTGAAATTGAATTAATTGATATTTCTCCCAAAGCACTAAGGGAAAGAATGAGAGAAGGGAGAATTTATGCGCAGGTAAAAATTGAACAATCACTAAATAACTTTTTTAAAACGGGAAATTTAATTGCTCTGAGGGAATTAGCACTAAGAGAAGTAGCAGACGATGTAGATGAACGACTTGAAGCATGGGAAAGAGATTTAACACTTAGAGGACCATGGAGACAAGCGGAAATCATTTTTGTTTGTGTAAATTTAAAATCAAATAGTGAAAGACTAATAAGAAGAGGATTTCGATTAGCGTATCGATTAAAAGCTAAATTTTATGTAGCCTATGTTAAAGAACATGATAAATTATCTGAAGAAGAACAGCTTTCATTAAAAAAGATAAAAGAGTTAACAGAACGTTTAGGTGGTTCATTTGAATTATATGAGACAACTGACCGACGGCATGTATTTATCGAATTAGTCAAAAACATCATTGACAAAAAGACTACTCATGTCATTATCGGACAGTCAGCTCGTACTAGATGGAAAGAAATAAAAACGGGATCAATTGTTCAAAAACTGTTAAGGGAGTTACGGCATTTAGATGTTTTAGTAGTAGCTGATCAAAGCTTAAAATGATGTTTTTATTTTGTGTAGCATGAAATGATTGAATTTCATGCTTTTTTGTTGTTTTAAAATTAATGTCACCATAATTCATAAAATTATTATTAAAACGCTTGACCTAAACTTAGGTTTAGGTTGTAATCTCTAACTTGTAAGTAATTAATAATAAATCGGAGGAAGAAAAAATGACTAAATTTGCGTTTGTAACAGGTGCTAATAAAGGGATTGGATTAGAAGTAGTTCGACAATTAGCTGAAAAAGAATATCATGTATTTTTAGGAGCTAGAAATGAAGAATTTGGAAATAAAGCTGTTCAGTCTTTAGGATTATCAAATGTAACATTTATACAAGTTGATGTAACTGATACTCAATCAATCAAAGATTCTTTTAATCAAATTGCTGATGTGACTGATCATTTAGATCTATTAATAAATAATGCTGGGGTTGCACCAGATTTTCATATTTTGCCAAGTGAAATAAAAATTGAAACATTACGTCAGGCATTTGAAGTGAATTTCTTTGGAACGTTCCAAATGATTCAAACTTTTTTACCGCTGGTTAAAAAATCAAAAGGCGGAAAAATTATTAATGTAACGACAGATATGGCATCGCAAACATTATTTGATCGTGGAGAAACTGCGTCAATCAATATTTTGGGATATAATTCCTCAAAAACGGCTAACAATTCATTAACGCTTACTTTTGGTAAAGAATTTGGAAGTAATGGACCTGAAATTTTTGGTGTGACACCTGGATTTACTACGACTGATCTAAATGGAAATACACCTGGAGGTAAATCAACAGCTGAAGGTGCTAAAATTATTACTGACTTTGCACTAAGTAATACAAATTATAATGGTAAAATTTTAAATGCAAATGGAATTATGGCTTGGTAATTAAAGGGTGAGACTTTATGAATTATACAATTGGTCAAGTAGCAAAGCTGAATAACCTTACTATTTCTCAATTAAGATACTATGATAATCAAGGATTATTACCCTTTCTGAAAAGGACAGAAAGCGGAGATCGAATTTTCGATGAGGATGCGCTTAAATTTATCGAAATGATTTTGTGTCTTAAAAATACTGGGATGCCAATCAAAAGAATCAAGGAATTTGTTGATTGGTCGATGATTGGGGAGGAAACATTACAAAAACGGTTAGAGCTCATGAAACAGCAGGAAAGTAATGTTTTAGATCAATTAAAGGAAACGGAAGAAAATTTGAAGAAAATTCAGCTGAAGATTGCAAAGTATGAATTTGAGCTTAAAAATAATAACTAGCAAAAGAGCCTTAGCCCTAAAATTATAGGACTAGGGCTCTTTAATTTGTAGTAGATTATATTTAATTGTTCATGCGATAATAAATTTGAAAAATTAAAGTAAAATTAGAAGGGCTGTTTAGTTAATTGGTTTCAATCATTCTTGCATTATTCATTTTTATCATCACTCTTATTTTAGTCATCTGGCAACCGAAAAATATTTCAATTGGTTGGATCGCATCTGGTGGAGCAGTCTTATCTTTATTGTTAGGATTAGTTGATTTTCATGATGTTTTTATCGTAACAAGTATTGTTTGGAATGCAACATTTGCATTAATAGCTGTTATTATTATTTCATTAATACTAGATGAAATTGGCTTTTTTGAATGGGCTGCACTACACATGGTAAGTGCTGCGAACGGAAACGGTGTAAAGATGTTCGTTTACATAAATGTTCTTGGCGCATTTGTTACCGCATTTTTTACGAATGATGGCGGAGCGCTAATTCTTACTCCAATTATACTAGCTATGGTCCGTAGCTTGAAATTGGATGAAAAGATGATCTTTCCATTTATTATTGCTAGTGGCTTTATATCAGATACAACATCCATACCTTTTATAGTTAGTAATTTAGTGAATATTATCACCGCAGATTATTTTAAAATTGGTTTTTTAGAATATACGAGTAAAATGATCATTCCAAATATCTTTTCTCTAGTTTCCAGTATATTGGTTTTATATTTTTATTTTAGAAAGGTAATTCCGACAAACTATGATCTTGGGAATTTGAAGCTTCCAAAGGATGCAATAAAAGATAAAAAAATGTTTTATATTTCTTGGTTAGTACTTTTATTGTTATTAGCAGGTTATTTTATCGGTGAATTACTACATGTTCCTGTTTCATTTATCGCAGGACTTGCGGCTATGATCTTTTTATTTTTGGGGAAAAGAAGTAAAGCTGTTAATACGAAAAAAGTTTTAAAGGAAGCGCCATGGACAATTGTAGTGTTTTCAATTGGTATGTATATAGTTGTTTATACATTGAAGAATGTTGGTTTAACAGATATTTTAGGCCAAATCATTCATTCCGTTGCTCATCAGGGCTTATTAATGGCAACGTTAGGAATGGGATTTATCTCTGCTATTCTATCGGCTATTATGAATAATCTTCCTACAGTCATGATTGCTTCACTTGCAATTGAAAATACACACATAACAGGATTAATAAAAGAGGGACTTATTTATGCTAATGTAATCGGATCAGACTTAGGTCCGAAAATGACGCCGATCGGATCATTAGCAACACTATTGTGGCTACATGTACTATCGCAAAAAGGTATTAAAATTTCTTATAAAACATATTTAAAGA
Source organism: Bacillus sp. AFS002410 (assembly GCF_002556365.1). Taxonomy (NCBI): domain Bacteria; kingdom Bacillati; phylum Bacillota; class Bacilli; order Caryophanales; family Bacillaceae; genus Bacillus; species Bacillus sp. AFS002410. The sequence goes on along the minus strand of NZ_NUEU01000096.1, from coordinate 14,607 downwards.
TTGGAATTATTATAACGATCCCAGTATTATTGGTTACGTTATTAGGTCTTTATATTAGCCTAAGGATACACTAACTTGAGACAACTTTATTAGTTGTCTTTTTATTATTTTGAATGTCAGTTGTCTCTATAAATAGTTAATATTTATGTAAACGATTACCAAAAATAAACTAGAAAAAATGAAGAATTACAAGTAATCGTTTACATCGAAAGTACCAAAAAACACCAATTGACGAGTGATTTTTATCATGGTAAAGTTGGTCTTACGTTTAAAAACGAACGTCAAACCACGGCCTTAGGTCTTGGTTTTTTTATATGAAAAATTGCGAAAGGAGAAAACAAAATGAAAAAAGTCATTTTATCTTTAGTAGTTGGATGTGGATTTTCTATTTTAATGACAGGGTACGAAACGAATATGTCAGAAGTTAATAAAAAGGTCTCTACGTTTCATCAAACTGAGGTACAAACCGTGTTAACTAACATGGTAGCAGTTGATCAATCAAATGAGATCGTTTGGAATCATGCACGCTAAATAGTCGTGAATTTTCCATTGAGCCGGTCTTTTCGTTTAAAAACGAACGTTAAACCACGGCCATAGGTCATGGTTTTTTATATGAAAAAAATTTGAGAGGAGAAAGCAAAATGAAAAAATTAATTTTAACACTAGTAGTAGGATGTGGATTTTCTATTTTACTAACGGGGTACGAAAAAAACAAATCAGAAGTGAATAAAGAAATCTCAATGTTTAATCAAACTGAGGTACAAAACATGTTAGTAAACATGGTAACAGTTGATCAATCAAAAGAAATCGTTTGGAATCAAACACGCTAATTAGTGGAGAATCCAAGAGTTCTGGTCTTACGTTTAAAAACGAAAACGTCAAACCACGGCCATAGGTCATGGTTTTTTTATTTGAATAAATCTGAGAGGAGAAAGCAAAATGAAAAAAGTAATTTTATCTTTAGTAGTAGGATGTGGATTTTCTATTTTACTGACAGGGTACGAAACGAATATGTCAGAAGTGAATAATAAGGTCTCAACATTTCATCAAGCTGAGGTACAAAACGTATTAACTAACACTTCAGTAACTAGTAAGTCACAACAAATCTTTTGGAATCGATAGTACGGGATTAATTAAAACAGGGAATTAGCTTCTAGGAAAAGATGTAAGAAAGCCTAATGTTTTTTGAGCTATTATCATTTTTAATGAAAATTTATAAAAAAGTCTCTTTACAAAACTAGCCTGAAGTTATATATTTACATTTAAATTCTATATTTTTCTAATTCATAACCGTAATTGCTTAATCTTAAAAAGAGCGGGGGAACCATTTCTTTATTGGGGTGAATCCTTTTTTGTAAAGGTAGGGGTATTCTTTAATCCCGAATCCGACAGCTAACCTCGTAAGCATTTAAAGAAGGGGGTTTATTTAGTATTGTTTGTAAACACTAAGTAAAGCTTAGTGTTTTTTTGTGTGTAAAAATGGATATATCGGCAGCGAAAAAGAGTCTAAAAGAGTAGGTTTGCTCGACTTAAGCTCGCCAAACAACAGGTTTTCTTTAAGAAAAGGGGAGAAATTCATGCAGCATCCGTCCGATTATATAGAACTTGGACTATTTATTTTAGCGGTTTTTGGTATTTATTATTCAGTTGCTAATTTCAACAGTGTAAAGAGAGTATTTATAGGTAGACCAATGAGAACTGCAGAGATTCATGCTCAGCATAATAAATTGATTTGGTTTATTGCGTTACCGATTCTTGCAGCAGATTTGTATTCATCTGTTTCGTATGGACCTGAAGCGGGAATGACCGAGTTAATGGGTTTAGGGGCGAAAGCACACTGGTATATCATACCGATTACAATCGCGACAGTTTTATTATTGGGACTATTAATTCTTTCATATATTATGGGGATCTTAGCGTATCCTAGTGGTGGTGGAGCATATGCGATTGCAAAAGATAATTTTAAACCTCGATGGGTTTCGTTAATCGCATCAAGTTCATTACTTGTTGATTATATTTTAACGGTTGCCGTTTCAGTATCCGCGGCACTTGAAGCAGTGTCATCTGCATATCCAGCCGTTGCACCGTATGAAACAGTTTTAGCTATTTTTTGTGTATTTTTATTATTAGTTGTTAACCTTCGTGGTGTTGCGGAATCTGCAAGAATTTTTGCTTGGCCAACATTTGGCTTTATGATTTGTATGTTACTCTTAATTTTTACTGGATTCTTTGATGAATTCCAACATGGTTTTATACAGCATCATACGCCTACATTTGGTACAGTACCACATGGATTAAGTATATTACTTGTATTAAAAGCATTTAGTTCTGCATGTTCTGCTTTAACGGGAATTGAAACGATTTCAAATGCAGTACCAGTTTTTAGAGAGCCGCGACAAAAAAATGCTATAAAAACATATATAGCTTTAGGCGTACTAACTTCGATCACACTTTTAGGTTTTGCATATCATCTATATGTAAACGGAATATCACCAAATCCAAATGATACAATGTTATCTCAATTAATCAAAGTTTATTTCGGTCATGGAATTCTTTATCAAGTAATTATATGGTTTACATTTATCATTTTAATTTTAGCAGCAAATTCTACATTTACAGGATTTTCTCAGTTAGCAGCTATTGTTGCAGCTGATGGATTTTTACCTAGAGGATTTACAAACCGTGGAGATCGTTTAGGCTATTCTAATGGTATTATTGCACTTGCTGCAGCAGCAAGTATTTTAATCATCGCATTCCAAGCTCATACAAATGCATTGATTCCATTGTATGCAATTGGCGTATTTTTATCTTTTACAATCGCTCAATTAGGCTTAACAAGGAGATGGAGACGAGTAAAAGGGCCGCAATGGCAAGTTAAACTAACTATAAATATAATCGGATTAATCGTAACATCTGTTGTTACTGTTATATTTGCTGTTACAAAATTTGTTGATGGTGCTTGGGTTGTTTTAGTTGTTATTCCAACAATTATTTTCTTCTCAATAGCGATTTATAAACACTATCAAAATGTGGCTAGCGAATTACGAATCGATTTGAGTACTTTTAAACCAGAAGCAAATAAAGTTGTAACTATCGTATTAGTTTCAGGTACTCATCGAGTTGTTCATAATACATTATCATTTGCAAAAGGTATTTCAACGGAACCAATCGCAGTTTATGTAGGTTTTGATGATGAATCGGTCGAGAGAATGGAAGAAAAGTGGGAAGAGTGGGGGAATCCATGCCGCTTAGTAGTTCTAAAAAACCAATATCGTTCAGTATTGGCACCTCTTTCAAGATTCATTAAATTAATAGAAGGAAACGAACCAGATAGTCACGTTCAAATTGTCATACCGCAATTTATTCCTAAAAAATGGTGGCATAATCTTCTACACAATCAAACAGCACTATTACTTCGATTATGGCTGATAAGACAGAAGGATGTAGTTATTACAACAGTTCCTTATCATTTGAGAAAATAGAGTTTTGAATATCAATAGATAAAGCAATTATGGAAGTAAGAAAAGAGTCCCTTTGTGGGCTCTTTTCTTAGTTTTGAATACTCATGAACCTCTGATGAGTTAAAAAAATTCATATATCATCTAACTTAATAACTGATGAACCCCATTTTGTGTTGAAAAAATCAAATTACCTTTCTTTAATTAACTCATGAACCCCTTATGAGTTAAAAAAAATCAAATTAGGACTCAGTTCTTAACTCATGAATCTTTATGAGTATGCAATTTTCATATTCGCAGTATTTACGATCACGTGAACTTTCCATGAGTATCTTCAATTTATTTTTCAATATCCAGGATTATTTAAAAGGTAATCAAAAAATTAAAATTTTCTACAATAAATGGTAAAAGAAGCAAAAAAAAAATCATAATATTCTTAGATTTACATTAAAAAAATAGAATTTTATGTCTTTTTTATAACCATAAATTTATATAAACTGATGTTATTATGAATATTTCCCCAATTTTTTATTCGTCATTAATAGACAAAAAATGACGTAATTAATTATACAATCGTTAAATGAAACGTTTTTTTCTTCAAAAAACAACCATCCGACAAAATTCTTCAAGTAGAAAACCAATGGAAATTTGATTTGAATCATTATTAAATGGAATATTCCCCCAATTTACAAAATTCGCGCTATTAATAATAATTATAAATACATAAGTAACATGTAATGAAAACTCGCAGTATTTAATGAAATTTAAATTGTGCTTAGTAGCAATTAAATTAAAAATACAGTTGTTCTATTACACTAGCATATGTAATAAAAGGCATGGAGGGAAAAAAATGGGGAAAAAATCATCCAACAGTAAACTCGTAAAAAGTTTAACTGTAGCTGCACTTTCATCTAGTTTTATTTTTGGTTCAATCGGTCATTTAAATCTTACAAAAGCTGCTAGTTTTTCAAAGGTAGAAGATATACTAGCAAACTTAACTCCACAACAAAGAGCTGCACTTAATCAACTTTCAACGAATGAAGATATAGGTCTTCACATTTCACCTAATATTGATCAAAACTCAACTAAACAAGCATCAGTCATTGTACAGTTTGCAAATCAACCTGTAAAAGTTGCTCGACTTCAAGCAAATCTTGAGGGGCAAACATTAACGACAAATGAAGCATCAAACTTGATTGATCAAGATCATGAAACATTTAATCAAGATGCTGGACAAATATTAGTTGATGAAAATAATAAAAAAGTAGACTACAAGGTTAATCGCTCATATAAAAATGCGTTTAACGGCGTTGCTATGAGTCTACCTGCAAATCAAATAAAAAATCTATTAAAATCAAAAGCAGTTAAAAATGTTTGGAGTAATGAAACTTTTTCAATTGAACCAACAGCTGAAGATAATAATCAATTAAAAGCTGATGAATCAAAAGTAGGAAACTATACTCCTTATGATGGTTTAGATCGTTTACATGCAGAAGGATTTACTGGTAAAGGAATAAAAGTAGGAATTTTAGATACTGGGATTGATTATAATCATCCAGATTTAAAAGATGCATATAAAGGTGGCTATGATTTCGTAAATAATGATAATGATCCAATGGAAACAACGTATGCGGATTGGAAAAAATCAAAACAACCTGAGCTTAACAATGGAAGTGCATATTATACAGAACATGGTACACACGTAGCTGGAATAATTGGTGGTCGTGGTAAAGCAGATAGTGAATATAAAATGGTTGGTGCTGCACCAGAAGCGGATATTTATTCTTACCGTGTTCTTGGACCTTATGGTAGTGGAACTACAGATGCAATCATAGCTGGAATCGATCGAGCGGTGAAGGATGGCATGGATGTAATCAATATGTCATTAGGGAACACACTAAATGATCCTTTGTATGCTACTTCAGTTGCCGTTAACAATGCGGTTTTAAGTGGTGTAACGACTGTTGTTGCGGCCGGAAATAGTGGAGATCAAAGTTATACACTAGGTTCACCTGCAGCATCTGCTTTAGCTTTAACAGTTGGAGCATCATCGATTTCGCTTGATGTGTATCGCTACGCTGGAGTGCAAAATGGCGTAAACTACAATATTCAACAGTTAGCAAAAAATTACAGTGATGATCTTACTCAACTAAAAGGAAAAACATATCAATTAGTCGATGTAGGGCTGGCTGGAACTGCATCTGATTTTACTGGTAAAGATTTAAATGGAAAAATTGCGTTCATTAAACGCGGCACATATGCATTACTTGATAAAATCAAAAATGCAAAGACTAGAGGTGCAGTCGGAGTACTTATGTATAACGATGAAGCAAACCAAGCTGAAGGCCCAATTCAATCATTCTTAGGTGAACAGATTGATGCAATACCTGCATTCTCAGTTTCAAACAGTGAAGGAAATACAATCCTAGCTGCAATTAAAGCAGGAAATACAAACTTCACATTTGGAAATTATTCGATCATGAAGACGGCTAGTGACGAATTGGCTCCGTTTAGTTCAAGAGGACCATCTCGAGTTAATTATGATATTAAACCAGAAGTAACTGCACCAGGTGTTTCAATCATGTCATCTGTTCCGTTTTACGTAACCAATAAAACTGCAGATGGGACTCATGCTGAAGACTATAAATATGCATACGAACGTCTTTCTGGTACATCAATGGCTACTCCTTTTGTAACTGGAGTATCTGCATTATTATTACAATCAAATAAAGATTTACAACCTGCTGATGTTAAATCAATTTTAATGAATACAGCCGATCCATTATCAAAAAATTACAGTGTATATGAAATCGGAAGTGGACGAGTTGATGCTTATGAAGCTATTCATTCGAATGTTGAATTTGAAGTAAATGATCAAACTCCTACAATAAATCAAAAAGGTAAAATAAAAGAAGTAAAAGAATTAACAGGAGGAATGAGCTTCGGTTCATACGGATTCGATGATCAAGATATAGCGGATGAACGAACTGTTACATTAAAAAATCGTAGTGAAAAAGCAAAAACATTTAATGTGAATGTTAAATTCCAAACAGGTTTAAGAGGGTCTAAGGATGCAGCAGTAAATGGTGTAACACTAACTGGACCAACATCAGTGAAATTAAGTGGAATTAGTTTAAAAAATATAAAGTTTAATTTAAACATTCCGAAGACAGCTGAAAAAGGAACATATGAGGGCTACATCGTCTTTACAAATACTACTGATTCAACAGAAACTTACCAAATCCCATTTGGTGGAAGGGTTGTTAATGAAGGTTTTGATTCTCTAAATATAAGTAATCCAATGTATTCTGGAGATACTGCGGTTGGAACTTTAGCTGCACCTGCTATGTCATATAGTTTCTCATTAAAATCACATATGAGATATTTAGACGTAGTAATTCAAGATGCAACAACTGGTGAAGATCTCGGATTACTAGCATCATTTGATGGTCGCGTATTAAATGAAAACACTGTTTACGGTGTTTCAACAGGATTCAATAAAGCGTATTATCCATTTACTGGTGACCCGAAAAATCCAATTAGTAATTCTCTTACTATTGCTAAAACGGGACATTATAAATTAAGAATGATCGGAACTAATGATTTTGGGAAAACATTCTCTAAATCAGCAGATTTCATCTATGAATTAGGTGCTCCAAAAATGACTACATCATTTGATTCATTAGATCAAAACGTTATTGAATACAAGGATAGTCAATTTGATACAAATGGACAATTTTTGTATGATTTTAACATTAACTTGAATGACCCTGAGACAGATGAAGCAAACAAAGTGGGGATGCCTTTTGATCAGTCAAGTAATAAAGTTGCATACCAATATGATGCAATAAATAACGCGTATCTTTCAAATCCAATAAATACAGATAAAAACGGTAATTACTCTGACAAAATTATAGTTAAAAAGCAGTCAAGTCCGTTAGAAGTTCATTTTTATGGGATGGATGCGGCAAGAAACTTTACATCAGATTTAACAGGGATGTTAAGATTATCATTTGTACCTGATAATTATCCGTATTACTACTTAAAGGCAAATAAGAAAGAAGCTTCAACTGGGGATACAATCAATTATTCAGTTCGCTCAAATAATATGAAAAACTTAAAAACAGCTAAAATTAATGTTCGAGTAATGATGTTAGATAACAAAGACCTAGCTTCTGTTTCAAATATTGTTGTAAGTGATGCAGTTAAGCAATACGGTGATGCAAATGTTTCGGTTTCATCTACGACTGACGGTGTATCTTATCATAATTATGAAATCACTTTTAACTATTTAGGAAATAAAACTTTACCTGAAGATCTGCAACTAATAAATTTTGATTTAGTAACGGCAAAACGTTATTCACAAAATTTCCCTTTAAATGCATATAAAATGCTTTATGGTGGAACGACGATTGATCAATCAAATACGGTAACAAACAATGTTTATACTTATGTGGAAGCAAAGAACTTAAAACAAACTACTTCTAGATTAGAAGGAACAATGAGTTTAGAAGGAACAATTAATCCAACTAACAACCAAACAAATTGGGCAATAGACCAAACAAAGATTGGTGCAAATGTTACTGCAACTTCTTACGATGGAAAAGTTACTGATGCTTATTTTGTAAACAAAAATGGTAGCTACACTATTGAAGGTTTAACACCAGATACGAAACCATATACAGTAAAAGTTGATGTACCAGGTCATTTTACGATGTATAAGGATATAGTGATGTCGGATAACGTTCGAGGAGAAGTTATTGGTAAGAGATTAAACTTTAGCTTATCTCAAGCGAAAGCTGGAGACACAAATAAGGATAATGTAATCGATATTTTAGATGCATTAAATGTACAAACATATTGGAACTCAAACAAAGCAAGCGCTGATTTTAACTTTGATGGTGTTGTAAATAAAAAGGATATGGACTACATTGTTAAAAACTATGGTTTACAAAATAGTACTGTTCCAAATCCACCAAAAGCTAAAACAGCATATAAAGGTGTAACACTTGATGATGTTTTAACTCAATTAGGTTTAAAATAATTCTTAGAAAGAGAGTGCCCCAAAGTATAACTTGTTGGGGCAACTCTCTTTTTATCATAATTTAGATGGAGAGTATGATAAAAGTTTGAGATGTGTAGAGGGTGCTAATAAGAAAAAAGAACTGGGTTTAAAAATTGAAGTGCAAATGAAAATTGGGAATCTGCAAATAAAAATGTGAAAGGTGCAAATAAAAAAAACAGAAACTGCTAGGACTATCTATTCATTTTTAAGTACATATTAAAGTTTATTTATCTAAAGATTGAAAATATTTTAAAAATTCCCCCAACCAAAAAAATATATTTTTCTTCAAAAAACTACAAAATAAATTTCCGAAAGACTTACAAAGAGTAAGAAAGATTAACAATTAATTAGATTAATCGACAATTATTTTAAAAATAACATTAGAATTCTGGTCTATGAATCAACCTAAATTTCTCAATTTTCCCCAATTTACTCCAATCTCTTTATTTTCAATAATAGAATTAACATAGGTAGTTTGTAAGTGAAGGATGCTGTATTTAGTGGGATCGAAAACTCTGAATTGTAAAGTATCTTTAATCTTGGACAGATACGTATGTATTAAAGAGACGCATGGAGGGTAAAAATGGGGAATAAGTCATACAATAATAAATTTGTAAAAGGTTTATCTGTAGTTGCTTTATCATCTAGTTTTATTATAGGTTCTTTAGGACATATGAATCTAACAAAGGCTGCAGGAACTTCTAGTGTTGAGGATCTACTTGCAAATTTAACTCCTCAACAAAGAGCTGCATTAAATCAACTTTCAACTAATGAAGAAACAGGACTTCAAATTTCTTCAGACATTGATCAAAATTCGACTAAACAAACTTCGGTCATCGTACAGTTTGCTAATCAACCGGCGAAGGTTGCTCAAATTGAAGCAAGCGTTCAAGGGCAAACATTAACTGAAACTGAAGCAACACAATTAGTTGATGGAGATCATACAACTTTTAATAAAGATGTTGGAGAAATTTTAGTTGATGATAAAAATAAAGAAGTAGATTATAAAATTAATCGTTCATATAAAACTGTATTTAACGGCGTTGCTATAAGCCTACCCGCTAACCAAATTAAAAATCTATTAAAATCAAAAGCTGTTAAAACAGTATGGAGCAATGAGTCAATTTCAATTGATCCACCAGCAGAAGACGCGGACCAATTAAAAGCTGACGAATCAAATGTAGGGAATTACGCTCCATATGACGGCTTAGATCGATTACATGCAGAAGGGTTTACAGGAAAAGGAATTAAAGTAGGAATCTTAGATACGGGAATTGATTATCATCATCCAGATTTAAAGGATGCCTTTAAAGGCGGATACGACTTTGTCGATAATGATAGCGATCCGATGGAAACGACTTATGCAGATTGGAAAAAATCGGGTAAAGCAGAGTTAAGTGGTAGTGAATCATACTATACAGAACATGGTACACATGTTGCAGGTATTATTGGTGGCCGTGGTAAAAATGATAGTGAATTTAAAACAGTTGGAGCAGCACCAGAGGCTGATATTTATTCTTATAGGGTTCTTGGACCATATGGCGTAGGATCGACTGAAGACATAATTGCAGGTATTGAACGTGCAGTGAGAGATGGTATGGATGTAATAAATATGTCACTTGGTGCTACATATAATAATCCACTTTATGCCACTTCTGTAGCAGTAAACAATGCAGTACTGAGCGGCGTAACGACTGTAATTGCAGCTGGTAATACAGGAGATCAATTGTATACGCTAGGTGCACCTGGAGCCGCGGCATTACCACTAACAGTTGGTGCATCATCCATAGCACTTGATCTTTATCAATATACTGGAGTTCAAAATGATGTTAATTATTCTTTAAGACAATTAGCAAGAAATTATACTGATGATGTAACTTTGCTAAAAGGAAAAACATATCAGCTAGTTGATGTTGGACTAGCTAGAACAGCAGCTGATTTCAACGGAAAAGATTTAAATGGAAAAATCGCTTTCATCAAACGAGGAACGAATGCATTAATCGATAAAATTAAAAATGCAAAAACTAGAGGTGCTGTCGGCGTTATCATGTACAACGATGAAGCTAATAAAGCTGAAGGAGATATTCAAGCATTCTTAGGGGAGTCTGTTGATGCAGTTCCGTCATTTTCAGTAACAAATGCTGAGGGAACAGCAATTTTAGCTGCAATAAAAGCTGGGAAAAATAATTTTACATTTGGTGATTATACAAAATTACAAACAGCTGGAGATGAGTTAGCTACATTTAGCTCTAGAGGTCCATCTCGTGTAAACTATGATATTAAACCTGAAGTAACTGCACCAGGTGTATCAATTTTATCAACAGTTCCATTTTATGTTAATAATAAAACAGGAGATGGGACAAAAACAGACGATTATAAATATGCATATGCAAGATTATCAGGTACATCAATGGCAACGCCTTATGTAGCTGGTGTAGCAGCGTTATTATTACAGGCAAATAAAGGATTACAACCTGAAGATGTAAAATCAATTTTAATGAATACAGCAGATCCTTTATCAAAGAACTATAGTGTATTTGAAGTTGGAAGCGGAAGAGTAGATGCGTACGAAGCAATTCACTCAAATGTAGAATTAGAGGTAAATGACAAAACACCTACACTGAATGATAAAGGAAAACAAAAGACGATCAAGGAATTAACAGGGGGCATGAGCTTCGGTTCATACAGTTTTAATGATCAAGATGTTGCTGATGATCGTACGGTTACATTGAAAAATCGAAGTGAAAAAGCAAAAACATTTACTGTAAATGTTAACTTCCAAACTGGTTTAAGGGGCTCATTAGATGCCGCAAAAAATAATGTAACGTTAACTGGTCCAACTTCAGTTAAATTAAACGGAATTAGTTCAAAAAATATTAAATTTAATTTAAACATTCCGAAGACAGCTGAGAAAGGAACTTACGAAGGATATATTGTCTTTACCAATACGGCAGATCCAACGGAAACATACCAAATTCCTTTCGGTGGAAGAGTCGTTAATGAAGGAATAGATTCATTTACGATTACAAATCCGATGTTTTCAGGTGATGTTACTTGGCCAGATTTTGCAGTTCCTTATATGGGATATAGTTTTACATTAAAATCGCATATGAAGTATGTAGATGTAGTAATTCAAGATGCAACAACTGGGGAAGATTTAGGAATGCTTGGTTCATTTGATGGTTTCCAGTTTGATGAAAATAGAATTTATACAAACTCAGCTGGATTTCAAGGAGCTTATTATGCATTTACAGGTGACCCGAAAAATCCCATCAGTAATTTTATTACTCTAGCAAAAACAGGGCACTACAAATTAAGATTGATTGGAACAAATGATCAAGGAAAAACATTTGTCAAAACAACAGATTTTATGTATGAAAAGGCTGCACCAATTATGACATCAAGTTTTGATTCATTAGATCAAAAGGTAATTGAATATAACGATAGCCAATTCGATTCAAAAGGACAGTTTTTATATAACTTTAATATTAATTTAAATGATCCTGAGATAGATGAAGCAAAACAATATGGTATTCCAGTAGATCAATCTAAAAATAGTATTGTAAGCTTCTATGATAGTCCGTTTCCATATGACCCAATTAATACGGACAAAGACGGAAATTACAAAGACAAAATACTAGTTCAAAAAAGAACGACTCCATTAAAAGTTCAATTTTATGGAATGGATGCAGCTAGCAACTTCACATCAGATGCTACAGCAATGTTAAGGGTTTCTTTTGTAGCTAATAACTATCCTTACTATTATTTAAAAGCAAATAAACAGACTGCTTCAACAGGAGATACAATCAATTATTCACTTCGTTCGAATAATATTAAAAACTTAAAAACAACAAAAATCAATATTCCAGTCATGATGGTAGATGGAAAGGATCTAGCTACTATAAAAAATGTTGTTGTAAGTGATGCAGTTAAACAATACGGTGATGCAAATGTGACAGTTTCATCTACAACTGATGGAAAAACAAAGACAACTTATACAATTACATTCAACTATTTAGGAGACAAAGTTTTACCACAAGATTTACAATTAGTTAATTTCGATTTAGTTTCAGGTAATCGTTATTGGCAAAACTTCCCTGTAAACTGGTTTGATATGGAGTTTACTGGAACGACAATTGACCAATCAAATGTTGTAAATAATAAAGTCTATACTTACATGGAAGCACTAAATTTAAAACAAACTTATTCAAGATTAGAAGGTGCAATGAAATTAGAAGGTACAATAAATCCAGCAACTAACCAAACAAATACTGCAATCAATCAACAAAATATCGGTGCAAAAGTAACGGTTACTTCTTATGATGGGAATGTTATAGATGGTTACTTTGTAAACAAAACAGGTAGCTATGCTGTAGAAGGTATTAAACCTGATTCAAAACCATATAAAGTAACAGTTGATGTACCTGGTCATTTCACAATGAATAAATCTTTAGTATTGTCAGATGAAATTCGAGGAGAGCAGCTAGGTAAAAGACTAGGGTTTAACTTAGCAACGGCAGCAGCTGGTGATACAAATAAAGATAATGTGATCGATATTTTAGATGCAATAAATGTACAGACCTACTGGAACACAAACAAAGCTTCTGCTGATTTTAACTTTGATGGCGTTGTAAATAAAAAGGATATGGATTATGTAGTTAAAAACTTTGGTTTACAAAATGCTACTGTTCCGAATCCGCCAAAAGCGAAAACGGCATATAAAGGAGTAACACTTGACGATGTTTTAACTCAGTTAGGTATAAAATAAAAAAATTAATTATTTATTAAGATGTAATTAAAAAAATTATAAACGTATTAGTGAGCTATCATTCTTTTTTTATTAAAAGTTTGATAGCTTTTTTTTTGTTAAAATTAGGAATTTTCCGACTTTTTAAACTTTTGTAATTTTTTTAATGAAAAACCTCAAATTCCCCCAAGTTTTAAATTGTCAAAAGTTTCTAATTTTACATAAAATTCGATGTTTTTTTGGTGTTTTTGGCTAAATATCTACAATATATGTCAAATAGTTACATTTTTTCTATTTAAACACAAAAAAAAATGAAGTATAAATCGCTAAATTTCCCCAATACAAGACAAGCAAAACATAGAGTAATATTTAAGTAATTTAAGTGTTTAGAAAAATTTTAATACTTAAATTATCAGAATTTGGGCAAAAACTTGGAATTTAGTATTTATTTTTACTGGGGGGGAAATTATGAAAGAGAGAAAAATGTCTAGTAAGAGTAAGAGGCCAACGAAAAAGATTATGTCGATCTTTGCGTTGAGTTCAATGTTTTTAAACGTTGTAATACCTCATAGTTATGCAAGTGGAAACACTGCTGAGACAAAAATTAATCAGCAAACATCATCAAGTAATTCTTTTAGTGCTAGTGAAGTAAACCGTATTCTTGACGGACTTACTGCTGAACAAAAAGAAAATATTAATAAACTTACTGGGGCTGATGATGCAGAGAAAATCCACGTAGATAAAAAAGATTTAATCGGTACAAAAAAAGTTAATGTAATTGTTCAATTTAAACAAGATCCAGCTAAAATACAAATTATTAAGCAATCATTAGCTAAAGGTGGAGCAACTGCAAATAGTCAAGCTTTTGATAGCGAGTATACAGATGCTAAAAATAAAGTTAACGATTCACATGCAAATTTTAAGAGCTTTTTAAATACACAACCTAAAACTACAATTGTTGGCGGGAAAACTGTTAATACGGGAATCAGTATTACTCGAGAATTTACAGATGCATTTAATGGGGTTGCTTTAACATTACCAGCGAATTTAGTGCAAAAGCTTGCAGAAAGTCCTGATGTTGCGTCTGTTTGGCCTGAAGTAGAATATTCTTTACCAGATGAAGGGAAATCCCAAAATACAGCAACTAGTAAATCTGTTGGCAAACCAACATCAGCGCTTACTTATTTAGGGATTGATAAACTTCAAGCTGATGGTAACACTGGTATCATTAAATCAGGTCCGCGCGCTGGTCAAAAGGTTAAAGTGGGTGTATTAGATACAGGTATTGATTACAACCATCCTGATCTTTATAAAGCAACACATGATGAAAATGGACA
>NZ_NUEU01000095.1:0-4953 GCF_002556365.1 Bacillus sp. AFS002410 | reverse complement strand
CCATGGGATTTGATTTTCTGTCATTCAAAAATCAGATGGTGAAAACTTATCAACGATCGAATGAAATTTTCATAATACCCCTCCGTTTAGTAGTAAAACCCTCTATTTTTATAGAACTCAAATAGTCCTGTTTTTCTTAAATTACTGACTTTCATTTGAATAGCTGCTTCAGTTTTTTCAAGTGCAAAAGCTACCGTCTGTAGATCGTCAGCTTCATAGTATTTACAAAGATACTCAAGCTCGTCTTCAGTGAAGTTTTTGCCATGTTTTTGATGGAAATCAGGATGATATTGCATTCGATAGTTATCATCGTATACATATACCTCTTCCAATTTTCTCCCTCCTATTGCATATTCCAGGAGTCAACGCATATAATAATGGTGTCGAGGCATTATTAAGAGTTGACCCTTCCGGTCAGCTTTTTTTATTTGTGTTTTTTTAAATATTCCAAATTTATTTCGTATTTTTTCGCAAATTGGGTAAAAAATTATGATGCTGAATTTATTTGGACCTGATATTTAATTGCCATTTCTTTAACAACAGCTAAATATATTTCTAGCAATCTCTTATCTTCTTCAATCACATCTAGCCTAGAAACTTTATCAATTTTAGATTTAGCTACACCTTCTAATGCCATTTTTCTTTGCTTGTTCGTTAGACGTTGTTTTATATTCGACTCTGCACGTTCATCTAATAATTTGTAACTTTCATTTCTTATTTCTTGGTATTGTTTATGTCCACCAGTTTTACGAGCAATTTTATTAATAATTTCTGTAGTTTCCTTTCTCCAGTCGATTGAATTCAAAGCAACGATTTCACTTATGTTATGTACCTGCTGCTTTGTTTCCTCAACTGCTTGGCTAAGACGTTTTTGTTCTAGATCATTTTTAGCAAGCGAGTTAAAAATTTGACTAAACATTTGTAATTCTGGACTTAGTTGCGAAGTATCAATTGCATTTTGTTTAATGTTGTAATATTCATCGACTAACATTTCGTAAGCGTTCCATGCTTCATCTGTGTTTAATGATTTTGCATGAAGCCACGCTCCTTTTTCCGTCCAAAGGTATAAGATTGAAGCGAATTTTAGGTTATCGTCAATTTGACGTGACCCTTTAAAATGTCTAAGTTCTTCTCCAGACAATGAAATATAGTGTTTACCTTGAACGTATCTATCAGAATTTCTTTGAAAGTTACGGTTTATTATTTTAGTATCTGTACCATAAACACCTGCTAATTGCTGAGTCGTTAATACTCGAACACCGTTTTGGTTAATAACTTGTAAATTATTCATTATTTTTCTTCACCCACTTCTAAACCTTCATCTATTGATACCAAAACTTCTAAACACCAATTAATTGCATGATCTAGATATTCTTCTCGACTAATCGGAACTATTCGTTCACCATGCTGATCTATAATCTTTAATTCAAACTTTTCTTCATGTACCACGGCTTCAAGAAGAGTTTTAAATATTTCATTATGCTTATCGTTTACTGTTGCTTTTAGTTGTTCATACTTGTTTTCATTATTACCCTTTGTACCAGAATCGCTTATTTCACTCTTTAATAGTTCAATAGCTTGTTCAACTTGCTTAATCGCTACTACTGGTGCGTTTGAAAAACGCTGCATACCTTCTAATGCAACCTCTAATCTAACTTGTGCCTCTAAAATGTTTTTCAATTGTTTCTCCTCCAGGTTGTCCATTATTTTTGTAAAAAGAGTGCTCCTTATGGAGCATATTACTTATTAATACAAATCAATCGAATATCTTTGTCTATGCACTTTTCAGAGTCGCAATATGTTAAGTTTTCTCCTTCGGTCTCATACTCTGCTCCACATTCAATACATAAGTATGTGAATATGATTTTTTCTTCCTCCATTTCATTCACCACCCCAAAGGTATTTGTTAAATAGCGCCTTTACACTTTTAGGAGCTATCAACATAAAAGCTAAAAATCCAGCTAATCCAAAACCAACCATGAAATACATTACTAATAAGGTAGTCATAAATCATTCTCCTTTTTGGTTGTGTTCAACCGTTATATTCCCAACAGTTAAATTCTTGAATGTAATTTGTTTTCCGTACTTTCGAGATAGGATGCTTTCGATAATTGGCTTTAATTTAAGTACTTTTTCATCTGTTAATTGATATCCATTAATAGCCATTGATCTCACCTCAATAAAGCATATTCCTTAAGGACGATTGGACAAATATTATTTTTTCAATGCAATTCGTTCCTATTAAGGAACGTTTACATCAAAAAAATAAGCACTTGGAATCCCTAAGTGTGCACTCATTAGTCTAGCCTCTTGCAATGAAAAATCTCCCCCAGTGCCGTTTAATTTTTGATTAACAGCACTCTGACTTTTATCCAATAATTCTCCCAATTTCTTTTGGGATATGTTGTTTTCAACCAAATATGCTTTGATTTTCATATATGGTCGATGTCTACGGGAAGTATTCCCATTAATATTTGCCATCATATCACCTCGTTTCATTCCGTTCCTATATAGGAACAACTTTAGTATAGGTTAACAATATTTAGATGTCAATAAAATATATTCCTTAAAAGGAACTTTATTTCTTGTTTATGTTGCATTAAAGGAATTTAGGCGGTATTATATTAGATATAAATAATATGTGGGAGAGAAATCAATAAAATGTATTCATTTGGAGAGATATTAAAAAGTTTGCGAACCTCAAAAAAACTTAGTATTGAACAGTTAGCAAAGAAGATCAATGAAAAATATGATACTACTATAAGTAAAAGTATGATTTCCAGATATGAAAACAATCTTGCGGAACCAAAGATGGACGTGGTGCGTGTTTTCGCAGATTTCTTTGATGCTTCACCTGAATATATTATGGGACTGGAAGATACAAACGATAAAACAGCTAATAAAAACAGTAAAGCAATTGAAACAATTGCTGCACATTTGGATGAGAAAAATATTACTGAAGAAAAAATGAAAGACATTATTAAATACATAGATTTTATTTTTCAAGACGAGGAGTAATTTAGGGGGTCTATTTTTTTGCATTACGAAACGCTACTAACGAGATATTCTGACATACCAGTCAAAGAAATGGTACTCCACTTTGGTTTTAAAGGTTTATACAAAAATGGAAAAATTCGAATTGAAAAAAGATTAAACGATACAGAAAAAGGTTGTATCTTAGCTGAAGAAATCGGACATCATTTCAAAACAGTTGGCAATATATTGAACCAAACTAATTTAAATAACATTAAACAAGAAAAAATAGCTAGACAATGGGCTTATGACGCACTTATTCCATTATCCAGCTTAAAAGATGCATACTATAACGGTTGCACTAATAGATTTGAAGTTGCTGAGTTTTTAGATGTTACTGAAGAATTTTTACAAGAGGCTCTTGATCGCTACATTGAAAAATATGGAGACTCAATTTGTTGTGGTAACATGACTATTCGTTTAAATCCTTTAGATATCTTAATGTCAAAATAGATTGGAGGATTACAATGAAATGTAGCATATATGTCAGAGTATCGACAGATGAACAAGCTAAACATGGTTACTCCATAGCTGCACAAATAGAAAAATTAGAGGCTTATTGTATATCTCAAGGATGGGAACTTACTGAAAGATATATAGATGAGGGATATTCAGCCAAAGATTTAAACAGGCCACAGTTTGAGGAAATGATGGATTCTATTAAACAAGGAAATATTGATATACTTTTGGTATATAGATTGGACAGGCTTACTAGATCAGTTATTGATCTATATAAAATTTTAAATTTATTAGATGATAATAATTGTAAATTTAAAAGTGCAACTGAAGTTTATGATACTACGAATGCAATGGGAAGATTGTTCATTACACTCGTTGCTGCCATAGCACAATGGGAAAGAGAAAATTTAGCCGAACGTGTTCGACTAGGTATGGAGAAGAAAACCAAAATGGGTAAGTGGAAAGGTGGAGCTCCTCCATATGGTTACACTTACGAAAATGATGAATTAAGTATTAACAACGTTGAAGCAGAACTTGTAAAAAAAATATTTGAAATGTCAAAAGTATTCGGATTCTACACAATAGCTAAAAAACTAACAGAAATAGGTTATCAAACTAAAAAAGGTGGAGATTGGCACGTAGATACTATTAGAGATATTGCCAACAACCCCATATACGCAGGATATTTAACCTTTAACGAAAGCCTCAAAGAATATAAAAAACCTCCTCGAGAACAAACATTGTACGAGGGAAACCATTTAAGAATAATTCCACGAGACGATTTCTGGGCATTACAAGATATATTAGATAAACGAAGAGTAGCTGGGGGTAAACGCGAGACTAGTAATTACTATTTCTCATCTATTCTCAAATGTGGTAGATGTGGACATTCAATGTCTGGACACAAAGGAACCAAAGGTGTTAAAACATATAGATGTTCTGGTAAGAAAGCTGGTAAACGTTGTAGCAGCCATATTATTAAAGAAGAAACATTACTCAATACCGTATTAATCCAATTGGATCTACTCATTAACGATGTTAAAGGTGATACTAACGCCTCAAACATATCTAAAACTAAAATTAATGAACTTCAACAGGAACTTAAAAACATACAGAAATTATTAAAAAAGCAAAAAACAATGTATGAAGCAGACATTATCGACATCGATGAGTTAATTATAAAAACGGAAAAGTTACGTGAGCAAGAAAGGCAAATAACAGCTGATTTAAAAAACTATACGCAAGATAACAATAAAAATAGTTTGGAAATCAGTTTTCTAAAAGAGAATATTCATTCATTATGGCAATTAGCAAATGATTATGAACGTAAACAAATGATTATGACATTATTTACTCAATTAGTAATCGATACAAAAGACGAATATAAAAGAGGTTCGGGAATACCTCGTGAAATAATAATAGTTTCAGCTAAATAAAATGTCTTTTGTGGGTGTTAGTACA